>NC_015516.1:1407500-1707500 GCF_000270185.1 Melissococcus plutonius ATCC 35311 | reverse complement strand
CTTTGATTATCTATAGTATATCTTATTTAAAAAAAATGGGAATATTTATTAACTAAATTTTTGAAAAAAACTAATAAATTTTATAAATAATAATACGTTAATTCTAATTTTTAATAAGTATATGCGAAAGGACGTGAGACAAGAAAATTCTCACGTCCAAATTTTTTAAGTAAGTAGTGTTTCTTCTATTTTGTCTCAGTTTCAGTTGTTTCTGAAGTATTGTCTAATTCGTTTGTATTTTCAATTGTTTCCTCTCCAAGTGGAGCTGTTGTTGCTTCGGCTACAGAAGCAATCTGCTCATCAGGTGAAGTAACAAGTTCATAGGTAGGATTCTTAGGAAGATCACCTACTGTAATTGCTTCACCAATGCCTAAATTGCTAATATCAACTTCAATATTTTCTGGCAGTTGTTCTGGTGTTGTAGAAACCAAAATAGTATACAAATTTTGTGTCAAAATTCCCCCAGCTTTTACGCCACTTGCCTCACCTGTTAGAACAACATCTGTTTCCACTTCAGTTGCTTCATTCATATTAACAGACAAGAATTCTGCGTGTCTCATTTGTTTGTTAAATGTATCTAATTGTGTATTTGTTAATAAAGTATTGATTTTTTTATTATTAATAGTCATTGTTATGACAACATTTGATCCATTGTTATGTAAAATGTACAATAATTCTTTTTCATCAAAGAAGATAGGAATACTTTTAATTTCATGACCATAAACGATAGCGGGAACTTTTCCTTTTCGGCGCAACTGATTTCTAATTGAACGTGGACGAACAGCTCTTTCTTTTACTGCTAATGATACTGACATAATTAAATTCCTCCCTTAAATTTGATACGAAAATATGAATACATCTACCTACGTAATTGATATCAATAAAGAATAATAAATATTTCTATTGAAAGATTCAGATCCATTATGAGAATAAAAAATCCCTGAATAATTAGGCATAATTATTCAGGGATTTTTAATAGTTATAATTCTCTCCCAGGTCATTACGCTGTCATTGAGAAACCGTATTCAGTTATTACTTACTAACCATATCGTTGTTAATTAGATAAGTCAAGCAATATGTCTTTATTGCAAGTAATAAAAAGTCAGACAGAATAAGATAAAAAATTGCTAAATTAGTTGTTTTATTTGTATCATTTAATTAAAATATAGCTATTAAACAAGATAATAGGTTACTTTGTTTATCAAGGTACATTGTTCTTTAAACATTTTTATTCATGCCAGATTTATATATCCTTTACTACATAGTAAGTAGAAGCAATTCGCTAAATTAATCACAAAGACAAAGAAAGATGAATGGTAAGGGAGGAGCAATATGAGTTATAAAACATTATTATTTGATATTGATAATACTTTATTAGATTTTTACTCAGCAGAAAAACATGCCTTACAGGCACTTTTAGCTGAGATGGATATTGAATTAACCGGGGAGCATTTAGCGACCTATCAACGAATTAATCGAAAATTATGGCAGGCATTTGAACAAGGAGAGATTACAAAACATGAAATAGAAGATCAACGATTTTATCGATTCTTTAAGCAGTTAGGACAGATTGTTGATGGAGATCAAATGGAAGAAAAATATCATCATTATCTTGATCAAAGACATGAATTATTGGGGAACAGTAAAGCAGTGCTAGAAAAGTTGGTTCATGATTATGATCTTTATGTCGTTACAAACGGAGGAGCTACTACCCAATACAAACGATTAAAAGCAGCACAACTTGATCATTTGTTTAAAGATATTTTTATTTCTGAAGAAATCGGCTATCAAAAACCAATGATTGAGTATTTTAATTATGTTTTTAGTCAAATATCAAATTTAAATAAGAAAAATACCTTACTTATTGGTGATTCACTAACTGCAGATATTCTAGGTGGTAAACAGGCAAATATTGAAACAGTCTGGTTGAATGCACAAAAAATAACCAATACAACGAGTATTAAACCAGATTATACAATCTACAATTTAGAAGAATCACTACCAATCTTAATGAAGGATCCATTAAAGGCAACAAGTATTACTTAGGTAACAATATAAATGTGTTGGTATAAAAAATAATGGCTGACTTCTTTTGACTTCAATTGGTAGTAATAACAAGGTAGAATATTATTTTAATATCAAACGCAAACGTAACATATCTTGTAAATGAAGTTTATTTTCAATGATTTCTTCTTTATAATGATAGGGAAAGAAATTATGATAGATATCGCAGATACGAAAACCATACGATTGATAAAGATATAATTGTTTGAAACTAGTACTTCCTGTACCTATTTCTAAACAATCAAAATTATTAGTTTGAGCAAATTTTTGAGCAAACTGTAATAGATACCGTCCGATACCTTTTCCCTGTTCGGAATGAATAACAGAAATATTGACAATTTCTAATGTTTTAGGATGTGTAGGCAATAAAACAATGATAGCTATTAATTTTGGTGATAGAATTTCAAAACAATGAGAACGATCGATATAGGAGTTAATCATTTCTCTAGAAGGATCTGCTTGTAAAAGTAATTCATAATGTTCATCGGTTAAATTTTTTGGTAAAATTTCTTCAATTACCATGCAATGACCTCCTCTTTATTTCTTAATTTTACCAAAAGGAAATAAAAAAATATAGAAAAACGGCCAGCTCGAAGAGTCAATTTTATTGACTAAATATTTGATGTGTCGATTTTCTTTTATTTATGTTCTCTATTACTATTTTTAATTTATTATGAAAAAAAACAATCAAAGAAGGAAGAATATATTATGGAAAACAATCAACCAATCGTAATCGGAGTAACTGGTGGTTCTGGTAGTGGAAAAACAAGTGTTAGTCGTGCAATTTTTGAACACTTTCCTAACCATTCCATTATGATGTTAGAACAAGATTCCTACTATAAGGATCAAAGTCATCTAAGTTTTAATGAGCGGCTTAAAACAAATTATGATCATCCTTTTGCTTTTGATACAGATCTTTTAATTGATCATTTAAAGAATCTACTTGCTTATCAAACAATTGAGAAACCTATTTATGATTATGTGAAACATACACGTAGTTCAGAAACGATTGTCCAAGAACCAAAAGATGTCATTATTTTAGAGGGTATTTTAATATTAGATGATCAACGATTGAGAGATTTGATGACAATTAAAATTTATGTAGATACTGATGATGATATTCGGGTTATTCGTCGAATAAAAAGAGATATAAAAGAACGCGGTAGAACGCTCGATTCTGTAATTGAACAATATTCTACAGTAGTAAAGCCAATGTACCATCAATTTATTGAACCTACAAAACGCTATGCAGATATTATTGTTCCTGAAGGTGGAGAAAACCATGTAGCAATTGATCTCATTCGTACAAAGGTAGATAGTATTTTAAATAAATAATAGATGAAATGTTAGATAATTTATAATTTTTATTGAATATATTCTATAATTGGTCAATAAATTGCTTTTTTATTTTTAATAAAATTATTGAATAGGCAAAAAACATTTGTAACTCTTTTTTATTTATGATAGAATGCATCTATGCGACGAGTTGACGCAATCAGATAGCGCTTATTGTAGGCTGTTTCGTTTTTACGACTTGTGATTGGTTGATTGCAGCGACATAGATGGAAACATCACCTACCGGATTGTAGGATGTTGTGTTTGTTTATTTTGTGGAAGATAGACAGACTATTTATTTTTGATAAATACTGCGAAAAATCAGCAAAGAATTTTAAATTCTTTGCTGATTTTTTTATTTAATGAATTTTTAGTTATTTTATAAATTTTTTACAATGTGTTTATTAAGAAAAACTAGAAAAATGATTTTTTCTTCCTATATAGGTGAATATTTTGGTAAATTTCATAATATTCAGTTATGATAAAAGTATATTCATTATTCGTAATATAGATAATACTTAAAGTTAATTGTTGTAAATGAATAGCTATACAGAAATTTAGGGTAAAACTAGCTTTTTTAATTTTTATTCAAAAAATATAAAATTATTTTAATAAATATTTTTTACTATTAAAATGAATTAGAATAAAAATTATTTTTATATTGCTTTTCATTTACAAAAAGAGATCATAACAAGAGAGCAAATTATTTCTAAAGGAGGCAGTCGCTATGAGCCAAGAAGTGGTCTGGGAAGTGTTAGAAAATGAAACACAAAAGGAAAATATAAAAAAATGTCCAGGAAGATTTATTGGTGTAGTCGGTGAAGCAGGACTAGAAAGTTTAGTTTTTCAAGTATTGGATGGCTTACTTGCTATTGCAAATGATGCTTCAAAAAGTCAGCTGTCAATTGAATTAGCTCCTGATCGGTTTAATTTCTTTTTAGCTAGTGAGAAAGGATTAGCTTTGAACAAAGAAAAAGGGTTGCTTTCTTCAACTTATACTTTTTTACCTATTTTACGGGCTTTATCTGAACAAATGGGATTTAGTGTTGAAAAAGATGGAAGACGCATGATACATATTTATCAACAAGGTAGATTGGTAAAAAAAGCATTTATTCCTTCTGATAGCGATCAACAAAAAATTGAAATTGCTTTTTCACCAGATCCTACTATTTTTAATACACAACGAATTTCTTATTTTGTTTTATTTAAACGTTGTCAACAATTGGCTATGTTAAATAGTGGATTGGATATGGCATTAATAGATGGCAAAGAACAAAAAAATCATTTCAAATACACAAATGGGTTAACCGAATATATTTATCAAAATGATCATCGAATCACCAGAGAAGGAAGACCATTAACATTTCATGTAAAAGATAATGAATTAGAAATGGAAGCTGTCATTTCAAAAAATAGTTCTGCGAGTATTTCAGCAAGCTTTGTTAATGGTCATTTACCAATTGAAGGTGGCACACACCTAGATGGTTTTATCCAAGGAACAATGGAAGCGATGAATCAATTTTTAGAGGAAACAAACCGAATTAAATTTTTAACGAAAGAAAGTTTCGCTGAACGTTTTGATTTTATCTTATCCATTCATATTCAACGTCCTCGTTATCAGGGTGTAGTAAAAACCAAGATCAGAAATCCAGAACTTTACAAAGTAACACAAAATATAGCATTTAATGAAATTTCACGTTTTTTAAAAAGACATCCAAATTGGTATTCCAACGAAAGATAGGGAAAAATAAGCAGAAATGAAAGTATTTATTGATGGTGACGGTTCACCTATAAAAAAAGCGGTCATTGATTGGGCAATAAAAAAGCAATTATTTGTTGTTATTGTAACCAGCATTGCACATTATTCAACAAAGGAATTTCCAAATTTTATTTCTTTTGTTTATGTGGATAAAGGAGTGGATAGTGCTGATTACCGTATTTTACAATTGATTAAAACAGGAGATATCCTGATCACACAAGATTATGGACTGGCTGCTTTGGCATTAGCGAAACGGGTGATTGTTTTGCATCATTTAGGTTATGAATATACAGATGAAAAAATTACCGGATTATTGAACCAACGTTTTTTAAGTGCAAAAATGCGCAAGAATGAAAAATATGGTAAGGGACCAAAGCCATATACACACAAAGACTTAGAGCGATTTATGCATTTATTGGAAGAAGTTGTAAAAAAAACAGCTGAAGATACACAATAAACGATTAGCTTATTTGCTTTGAATTTTATTGTAGATCTTCGGTTGTTTTGTCATTGACTGAAAAGATATAAAACAAAATAGGTACATACCTATTGTTAAATGACAGATTACTTGTTAGAATAAAAACATTCCTAGAAAATCGTCTGATTTTTTATGTCTATTTACCTATTTACTAATGGTCGATGGTGATTCTTTTTAAGAAAAATCACAAAAAATATTAGTTGATTGAATTAACTTTTATCTTGGTTATAATTAATAAACAACTATCAAAAGTTGATTTTAATGCTTTCCAATTAGTCAGTGAAATTGTTGAATAGATAGGCATAATGATATAGGTGGTGTTTTAACTCGCTTTTTAGTTGGAATAAAAAATAAAGGAAAATAAAATTGTAAGTAATTTTACTGTCTATGTTGATTAAAACAAATTCAATGAATGATGGCAGTTTCTAGTTAAAATTTTAATTGTTTCTACTTTCATACAAATTTTTATGCTAAAATAAAAAAGAGGGATGAGTAGAAGAGAAATTTTATGTTGAATTCAACAAACATTACAGGAGGACAAGCATTTGAAGATTATTTTATTATATGGTGGTAAGAGTGAAGAACACGATGTATCTATTCTGTCTGCCTATTCTATTTTGAATGCTATTTATTATGAATATTATACAGTTCAATTAGTGTTAATTACAAAACAGGGAGAATGGATTAAGGGACCATTACTTACAGAAAAACCTGAGAATAAAGAAATTCTTAACTTAACGGGTGCTAAGGATGAAAATACAATGGCCTATTCATCAGGAACATCCATAATGCCCTGTGAGATTTTTGAAAAAGATGCTATTGTATTTCCAGTATTACATGGACCAAATGGTGAAGATGGTACAATTCAAGGCTTTTTAGAAACAATTAGTATGCCATATGTTGGAACAGGAGTACTTGCAAGTGCAACTGCAATGGATAAAATAATGACAAAATATTTGCTACAAACCGTTGGTATTCCTCAAACACCTTATGTGCCTGTTCTAAAAAATGAATGGAAAAATGATTCCAAGCAATTATTTGAACGGTGTGAAGGAACCTTGTTATATCCAATGTTTGTTAAACCGGCGAATTTAGGTTCAAGTGTAGGCATCAGTAAGGTTGAAAATCGAGAAGAACTTCAAAAAGCCTTAGAACTGGCTTACAAATATGATTCTCGTGTGATTGTTGAACAAGGCATCGAAGCACGTGAAATTGAAGTAGCTATTTTAGGAAATGAAGATGTAAGAACGACTTTACCAGGAGAAGTAGTAAAAAATGTTGATTTTTATGATTATCAAGCCAAATATGTAGATAATCAAATTTCTATGAAAATACCTGCAGAGTTACCGGCTGAAGTTTGTAGGCAAGCACAAGAATATGCGAAAAAAGCATATAAAACATTAGATGGTAGTGGATTAAGTCGTTGTGATTTCTTCTTAACAAATAAAAATGAATTATTTTTAAATGAATTAAATACAATGCCCGGTTTTACTGAATTTAGTATGTATCCATCTCTTTGGGAGAATATGGGATTAAAGTATAGTGATTTAATTGAGGAGCTAATTCAACTTGGATTAAATCGTTTTGAGCAACGTCAACGTTTTTTTAACAATTAAATAAAATAATAATACAGGTTGAAAATTATGATTAATTAGGTGAGTAAAAATATTTATATCTAATTAAATTGATTTTTCCTGTATTTTTATTTGCGTTCAAACATGCTAGAATACACTTTAGGTATTTCAATGAAAGAATATTGTTTCTAGAAATTTTGATCAATTATAAAATATAAATTTATTAAGTTGGAAGGATAGAAAAAATGGCACTCACATTTTGGGAAATAGCAGATGTTGTTCAAGCAACGAACAATTGGAAACAATGGTCAGACTTTACAATAAACACAATTGAATTTGATAGTCGCCAATTGGCATCTGGGAGTTTGTTTATCCCTTTAGGTGGCAAAACAGATGGCCATCAATTTATTATGGATGCAAGGTCTCAAGGTGCAAAAGCAGCTTTATGGAGTAAAGAAAGTTCACTTGCGCCAGAAGGATTTCCAATCTTAGAAGTTGTAGATACACTAAAGGCTATACAAGACTTAGCAATGTATTATTTAAAAAAACTAGCGCCACAAGTCATTGCTGTGACAGGTAGTAATGGCAAGACGACAACAAAAGATATGATAGCTGCCGTTTTAGCAAAAAAATATATTACTTATAAAACACAAGGAAATTATAACAATCAAATTGGATTGCCTTATACAATCTTGCATATGCCAGAGGAAACTGAAATGCTTGTGTTAGAAATGGGAATGGATCATGCAGATGAAATTGATTTTCTCTCTCAATTAGCCTCTCCAACCGTTGCTGCAATTACAATGATTGGTGAAGCCCACATTGAAAATTTAGGCTCACGTCAGGAAATTGCTAAAGCAAAAATGGGGATTACTAAGGGCCTAGTTGAAGATGGGTTATTAATCATTCCCGAAAATGAACCTTTATTGAAACCATTAACTGCTAATTCAACTCAAACAATTAAAACATTTGGATTTACAAACGAGGCGGATTTCGTTGAATGTGTACAACTAGAAGAGAAAAATAAGACAACATTTAAACTATCCGGCTACCAGTTACCATTTACGATACCTGTGCCTGGTAAATATAATGTTGATAATGCTTGTATTGCCTTAATTATAGGAAAGTGGTTTCAGGTTCCTGAAAAAGAGATGCAACAGACATTAGCTGAAGTGCATTTAACAAAAAATCGAACAGAATGGGTAACGGCAAATAATGGCGTAGAAATACTAAGCGACGTTTATAATGCCAATCCAACAGCGGTAAGTTTAGTATTGGACAGTTTTGGTCAGATGTTCACCAATGGAAGAAGAATTGTTGTTTTAGGTGATATGCTTGAGTTAGGTGCAACATCTAAAATGATGCATCAGCAACTAAGTAAACATCTATTCCCAGCTATTATTCAAGAAGTATTTCTTTATGGAACTGAGATGAAAAATTTATTTTTAATATTGGAAAAAACTTATGGTAATCATGTGCACTATTATCCAAAAATGGAAAAAGAACACTTAATTGTCTATTTAAAAGCAACCCTACAACCAAATGATCTACTATTAGTTAAGGGAAGTAATGGTATGAGATTAACTGAAGTTATAGAGGCACTAACAAAAAAAGAAATGAATCGTCTCTAGTTTAAATCGTCAGCTAAGCAAATAGAAGATCATTGATAATTAATCACTAAATCTGGTTAGGATAGGCGAATATATTTATAAAAAGCAAGTATAAAAATGAGCAGAAATGTATATTTATATTTTATAGTTGTTAAATATAGCAAAGTATGTTAAAATAATCTATTGCCGGAAGATTGAAGTAATAATTTAGAGAATAGAAATAAGAATTTCTATTTTAGATAATAAATAATAAGCTAAACGGTAGGCGTTTGGCTTTTCTAATGCCTATAGGCTTCAGCGGGTGGATTTTTCGGTCTTTGAGAAAGATGGTTGTCAGTTATTTTCTCTTTGCCATTTGACATCTTTTTCTAAATAAACAATTAATTAATGAAAATTAAACACCTGAGAGAATATTGAATAAAAATACATAGGAGGATATCATTTGAAATTTAAAGAACTAGGATTATCATCACAACTATTATTAGCTATTGAACGTTCAGGCTTTGAGGAGGCAACACCGATTCAAGCAGAAACAATTCCATTGGCTTTAAAGGGTAAGGATGTTATTGGACAAGCACAAACAGGGACAGGGAAAACAGCTGCCTTTGGATTACCAATGTTAGAAAAAATTGATACAAAAAACCAAAAATTACAAGGATTGGTAATTGCACCAACAAGAGAGCTTGCGATTCAAACTCAAGAAGAATTGTATCGTTTAGGTAGAGATAAGAAGATCAAAATTCAAGCTGTTTATGGTGGTGCTGATATTGGTAGACAAATCCGTGCATTAAAAGAACGTCCACAAATCGTTGTTGGAACTCCAGGTCGTTTATTGGATCATTTAAATCGTCGAACATTAAAATTAGAAGTAATTGAAACACTAGTTTTAGATGAAGCAGATGAAATGTTGAATATGGGCTTTTTAGAAGATATTGAAAAAATCATTTCACAGGTTCCTGAAAATCGACAAACGTTGTTATTCTCAGCAACAATGCCGACTGCGATTAAAAATATTGGCATAAAATTTATGAAAAATCCTGATCATGTTAAAATTAAAGCAAAAGAGATGACTGCTGATTTAATTGATCAATACTACGTGCGTTCAAAGGATTATGAAAAATTTGATATTATGACTCGTCTTTTGGATGTTCAAACACCAGAGTTGACCATTGTTTTTGGTAGAACAAAACGTAGAGTAGATGAATTGGCTAGAGGGCTTGAAACTCGTGGCTATAAAGCAGAAGGAATCCATGGTGATCTCTCTCAACAAAAACGAATGAGCGTTTTACGTGCTTTTAAAAATGGAGATTTGGACATTTTAGTAGCAACAGATGTGGCGGCTAGAGGATTAGATATTTCTGGCGTGACCCATGTTTATAATTATGATATTCCACAAGATCCAGAAAGCTATGTTCATCGTATTGGTCGTACTGGACGTGCTGGTAAGGGTGGTATGTCTGTTACTTTTGTAACACCAAATGAGATGGGCTATTTGCATGTGATTGAAGATTTAACGAAAAAACGTATGTCTACTTTGCGTCCACCAACCGAAACAGAAGCGTTTAAAGGACAATTGGGGGCAGCAATTGAAGATATTGAGAAAAAAATGGAAGAAAATGGGTTAGAGAAATATCTAAAATCAGCTGAAAACTTATTGGAAAAATATTCATCAGAAGATTTGGTAGCTTTATTATTAAAAGTTGTTTCTAAGGATCCATCAGATATGGTACCAGTTAAAATTACTCCGGAACGTCCTTTGCCATCAACCAAAAAAGGATTTAATAAGAATAATCAATCCAACGGAAATTATCGCAGTCGAAAAGGCAAAGATAATTATCGAGGAAAGAATAATCGTAGCGGAGGCGGTTATACAAAAAACAACAGATCTGCAAATACAAAGCGTAATGAAAACAAAAAACGTAATTTTGTAATTCGTGATAACTCAAATTAATTACTACCAATAAATGATAATTCAAATGAATAAAAATAGCCTTTTATTAAAGATTAATAAAAGGCTATTTTTATTCATTTTTAAACAATCTAATGATTGATCAGCTCATTAAAAATAGAATTATTTACAATTTAGTAGTTAATACGTGGCATTTTTAGAAAAATTTGTTAAAATAAATATAATTTGAAATATAAAGGATGCTTATAAATTTATGATTAAAGGAATTGGAATTGATATAGTAGAATTAGTTAGAATGAAAACGATTATTCAAACGAAGCCTAACTTTATTACTAAAGTATTAACAAAAAATGAAATAGAAATTTTTCAAAAGCTTTCCTCTAAACGACAAGTTGAATTTCTTGCAGGACGATTTGCCTGTAAAGAAGCTTTCTCAAAGGCTTGGGGAACAGGCATAGGCTCTGTGTCTTTTCAAGACATAGAGATATTAAAAGAGCAAAAAACAGGGTGTCCTTATATTTCAAAATCACCACATACAGGTGAAGTATTTGTTTCAATTTCTCATACAGAGATTATGGCAGTTGCACAAATTGTATTAGAATTATAAAAAAGAAAGGAAGAAAACATTATGGTTGTAGGACGGCATCGTCCAACAAAAATACATATTGATACACAAGCAATCTATAACAATGTTCATAATGAAAAAAAGCGATTGGCAGCAGAAACAGAATTATTTGCAGTTGTTAAAGCAAATGGCTATGGACATGGCGCTGTTCAAACAGCCTATGCAGCAAAAAAGGGAGGAGCAACCGGTTTTTGTGTTGCTTTACTAGATGAGGCCCTTGAGTTACGTGAAGCGTCATTACCAGATCCTATTCTTATCCTAGGTATTGTAATGCCTGATTATATTGAAGATTTATTAGCCTACGATTTATCAGTCACTGTCACAGATCAATCTTGGTTGGAGAGGGCAGCAATTATTTTAGAGAAGTTAAAACCAAGGAAACCTTTGAGATTACATATTAAAGTGGACACAGGAATGGGAAGAATTGGTTTCTTAACCGAAACAGCTGTGAAAAAAGCAATAAATACAATAACAAATAATCCTTATATGGAATGGGAAGGCATCTTTACCCATTTTTCTACAGCAGACGAGAGAGATACAGATTATTTTGATCATCAAAATGAAAAATTTCAAAAGATAATTCAAATTCTTCCCTTTTTACCACAGTATGTTCATGTTAGTAACAGTGCAACTGCACTTTGGCATCAAGAAAATAATTATAATATGGTTCGTTTTGGTGTAGCGATGTATGGATTAAATCCCTCAGGTGGCAAACTTGCTACACCTTATCCATTACTTCCTGCACTTAGCCTTACCAGTGAATTAGTTCAGGTAAAAAAATTACCAGCTGGAGAAGGGATTGGCTATGGAGAAACGTATATCACTTCCCAGGATGAATGGATTGGTACTTTTCCTATGGGGTATGCAGATGGTTGGTTAAGACATATGCAAGGTTTTTATGTATTAGTGAATGGTGAAAAAAGTGAAATTATTGGACGAGTATCCATGGATCAGTGTATGATTCATTTAAAGAAAGAAATTCCTGTTGGAACAAAGGTAACATTAGTTGGTAAAGATCAAGAGGAGGAGATTACTTTACAGATGATTGCAGATCATTTGCAGACCATTCATTATGAAGTAGCTTGTACCTTCTCACAAAGAGTGCCAAGGGAATACAAATAAAAAGAGGAAATACAAATAAAAAAGGAGGACCTATATTAATGGTTAAACGAGGAGATATCTACTTTGCAGATCTATCCCCGGTTGTTGGTTCTGAACAGGGAGGAATACGACCTGTTCTGATTATTCAAAACAATTTAGGCAATCATTTTAGTCCGACAATTATTGTTGCTGCGATTACAGCAAAAATAGCAAAACCAAAATTACCCACACATATTGGCATTAATTCAAAAAAAACAGGTATTGAACGTGATTCCGTTATTTTACTTGAGCAAATTCGAACAATCGATAAAGTCCGTCTAAAAGAGCGGGTTTGCCATTTAGAAATAGAAGTAATGAATGCGGTTGATCAGGCATTAGGTGTTAGTATTGGCATCCATGAAGAGAAAAATTCAACGGTAAAACCTACGAAAAAAGCAGATACCAATGTAAAAGCCCAAGTAAGTACCAAAACTACGAAAAAAACAAATACTGCCAATGCAAACGTTCATACATATAATTATGTGAAATAATGCCACTGTATTGATTTTTAATAATCAATGATTTTCTTTGTTAAAATAACTAATTATTTCAAATAGAAAGAATTGTCGCTCACAAAAAATACCTTGCTGATTTAGAATAGTTATTTGATCATTTGATAATAATCTTGATGAAAGTCCAAATAACTTAAGATGGTTGGCAAAAGATAGTCTAATTTGTTTTTCTAGTTAAAGAGTGAGAAGCTCGTCATCCCACTCTTTAACTTTTTCATTGACTATATTAATTCAACTTGCTTTTCTTCTATAAAATTTAAACAGATGATGAATACTGTCCTTAGAATTATATCAAAAATTAGAGTTTAAAAGATCTATTCATGATGTATCCAGTACTTTTGTAATATCAATAGTTGATTAGTATAAGTTTCTAAAGGTCAAATTTTTGATTTTAAAAAAAATTATTAAATAAATACCCAGTAGTTATTGAAAGATGATAAAAAGTAATCATTTAATAAAAAATAGCTATATACAATATAATTCATAGAAAAGATAAGATATAAAAAAAGAAACATCGCTTATCTATTGCTAGTTAACTTTTTTCACCTACCTATTTATGGTTATTGACTATAATTTGTTCATTTGAGTTATCGTTGCATTCGATTTAAAAGTAAACAGAATTATAATACTGAAAGGAATATAAAAATGGAAAAAATAGATATAGAAGCCATGCGAAAGCAATTTTCAGCAATTGATACTAAACGTAATACTGGATTAAAAGAGCCACAAACCATTGAAATAAATAAAAATATCACTTATGGGCCTTACGGAATAGAAAATTTATTAGATATTTATTATCCAAAAAAACCTACAAAATTGTTACCTACGATAATTAGTATTCATGGTGGTGGATTCTTTTATGGTGATAAAGAAATTTATAAATTCTACACAATGTTTTTAGCAACACAGGGATTTACAGTAATTAATTTTAATTATAGATTAGCACAAAATACTAGATATCCTGCACCATTAGAAGATACAAACAACTTAATGAATTGGATACTAGCCAATCATAAAGAATATTTTATTGATTTAGAAAACATATTTGTAGTGGGTGATAGTGCCGGTGCTCAAATAGCCGAGCAATATGCAACACTTATTAGTAATGAAGCTTATGAAAAATTATTTGATTTTAAAATTGCTCAAATAAAATTTAAAGCGATTGCATTAAATTGCGGTGTTTATTTCATTGGTCAAAATGAAGAAATAAATAAAGATTTTCCTTATTATTTTCAAGATACAATAGATAAAACCCTGTCTAGTCAGTTTCCAGTAGAGAAGTACATTACAAATAATTTTCCACCAACAAGTATAATGACTGCATCACATGATTTTTTAAAAGACCTAGCAGCGCCATTTGCCAAATTCTTAGAAATAAAACAGATTCCTGTGCAGTACAATTTATATGAAAATGAAGATAGAAGTGAATTAGGTCATGTATTTCATTTGGACCAAAAAAGTGATATTGCAAGAATATGTAATCTTACTGAGTTGGCTTTTTTTAAAGACTATATAACAGAAGCTTAAAGGCAAAATAAAGTCAAGTTATCTTTAATATAAATAGAAAAATACTTATAAAATTGCATTTGATTGATGGTTAAAAAGATTTTTCGAAATTTCAAAACAGAATAAAAATATGAATAACACTATTATACCTAAAAAGCCAATTTCTAAACAAATTCATTGCCAAATTAATTTTATTAAAAGAATTGCAGTGAATTATTCTAGTAAGATTGATGTTAAAAAAGATATATTCATATAGATAATTCTCTGATGTTTTTCTACAATTTCTCAATAAAAATGGAATAAAACTAATTTTTAGCCTATTCTTTAATTAAAAATAAAATTTATTTTTATTCAAGTTTTATCTGTTAGCATAAACCATACAATTCAAATAAATTTTGAATTGTATTTTTATTGGTTTAATCCATCTTTATAGTTGGAATTTATAAAAAATATTTAAATTTTAGTCAAGTAGTTAAAAAATTATGCTATCATAATAGTGATGAGTGATTGTACATACGTCATAATAGACAATAAATGAATAAGTGTTATTTTAAAGTATGCAACCTATTTTAAAGATAATTAGGATTGGAGTTATAGATATGCAAACAATTGTGAATTTTAGAGATATTGGTGGTTATTCAACTAAGAATGGGAAAATGGTTAAAAAAAATTGCTTCTTTCGAAGTGGCGAACTTGTCAACGTATGTCAAGAAGATCAAGCATTATTAATAGATACGCATAAAATAAATAGGATTTATGATTTTAGAAATCAAAAAGAAAAAATAGAGCGTCCAGATGACGAAATAATTGGTACTTCTTATATGCATATCGATTTATTAGCAAGTGTTGTCGGAAAAAGTGCTTCGTTGGAAGATTTAATTCGTCAAGAAAATATGTCACCTGAAAAGGTTATGAATAAAATTTATCAAGAAATGATCTTGGCAGATTCTAGTCTTAAAGGATATCAAACTTTTTTTGAAGATTTTTTAAGTCATCCAGATGAACCGCTATTATTTCACTGTTTTGCTGGAAAAGATCGTACAGGTATTGGAGCTGCCTTGATTTTAAGTGCACTAGATGTAAAAAAAGAAGCTATTTTTGAAGATTATTTAAAAACAAACATTCAGCGTAAACAAGCGAATGATTTATTATTAGAGACATTAAGACATTCAGGAAAAACCGAGAAAGAATTAGAGCATATCTCAACAATGCTATATGTAAAAAGAGAATATTTACAGACAGCATTTAACACCATAGCAGAACATTTTGGTAGTGTTCTTGGTTATTTTAAGGATGGGTTAAAATTATCAGAAAAAAATTTAACAGATATGAAGAAATGCTATACTTGTTAACTTAATCGATGATTTATTATCTACATATTTACACAAAAAATTAGAATTAAACAGTCATTTATGACTAAAAATTAAGTTAGAGTAGATAACGAACCAGTTTTCTTTTCTCTAAAACTAGTTATCAAGCTGGAAATTAACAAATGCAAATAATTTTTCCTTGAGCTCAACACCGTTTATAATGGAAAAATAAAAGGAGGTAAACGTGATGGATGAAAAAGCAAGAGCAGACAAGCTTACCACCTATATTATGGATCGAACAAAGCCTGAAGATAAGGAAAATATGCAAAGACTTTTATCTGAGATAATGGAGAAGAAATCAACCAATCAGCTAAATAAAATGTATTTAATGGGTGTTATGCCACGGGCATTGTCTTATTTAAACCCGGATGATGTAAAAGAAGTCAAAGATGCTGTAGGCAAATTTTTAAAAAAATATCAAGTAGATAAAACTGTTTAGGTAAAAAAATAACCTTCTTTGTGAACAATAGTATGGATCAAAGGGTAAGACAGAAGGCAATCTTCTTGTCTTGCCTTTTTCATGAAAAGAATTTACTAATGAGAAAAAATATATTCAATTTTACAGACTTACTATGCTTTTGATATGATTTTTTGAATCCATTTTCATTTTAATGTGATTTGGGGATTGGATTCATTCTTCTAAGACAGATTTCAAAAATTGTCGTATAAATCGACAAAACTCTAATTTGTTATTTGATAGCATTTAAAATAATATGCTAAAGTAAATAATTGTTAGCATTCATGAAAGAAAAAGGTGAGTATAGATGAGACATATAAACAATAGTTTTAAATTATTTAAATTGGATTGGCAACGGGTCTTTAAAAATCCTATTGCAACATTATTAATTATTGCCTTACTAATTATTCCCTCACTTTATGCTTGGTTCAATATTGGTGCTTTATGGGATCCTTATGGAAATACAAGTGAACTACCTATTGCTATCTACAGCGATGATCAAACTGTTTCTCTTAAAGAAAAGAAAATTAATATTGGAGATGAAGTACTCAAAAATTTACATAAAAACAAACAATTGGGATGGCGATTTGTTGATTCAAAAAAAGTATTGGATGATGGTGTTAAATCTAGAAAATATTACGCTGGCATCTATTTACCTAGAGAATTTTCAAAAGACCTAATGAGCTTCGTTTCTGGAGATATAAAAAACCAAAAATTGAATATTCAATTAATGAAAAAATCAATGCCATTGCGCCAAAGATTACAATTAAGGGGGCTTCTTCTCTACAGGAGCAGATTACAAATCAATTTATCAAAACAGCTAGTAATACTTTACTACATACATTCAACGAAATTGGTTACAATGTTGATTCAAATTTAGTCAGTATTAATAAAATAAAAAATTTAATATTGTCAACAAATGATAATGTTGGAACAATTGATAAGTATACTCAGGAAGTTACAAAAATTCATTCACAATTACCAGATATGAAAAACAAATTAGCAAAAGCCAATGAATTTGCCAATTATTTACCACAAATAGATGAACTTGGTGAAAAAATTATTGCCCTAAATGGTAAATTACCTTCAATCACCCAACAAGCAAGTGCGATACTAACATTACAGAAAAAAATTCCAGATATTCAAAATGCGGGTAAACAGTTGGCTATGGTTGATAATGATTTCTCAAACGTTGAACAAACCATGACTGAAGGCATTACTGAGGCAAAAGAGGGACTTCAAATTGTTCAAAAGGTTCAACAAGCATTGCCCAAGATAGAAGGGTTAACAAATCAAGCGAGTGATTTTGGAGAAAAAACGGCTCAGGGAGCAAAGCAATTACAAGATGCCCTACCAGGAATTTCAACAAGTATTAAAACAACGATAGGTCAGGTGCAAGTAAGTAACCAATGAAACAGTAACTATTGTAAATAAGCTCCAACAAGTACTTTCTGATGGAAATATTCAGGCTGAGAAGGGTAAGATTAATCAACAAATTACTCAATTACAAGAAATGATTGTTCAACAACAACAAGCCAATGAACAATTAATTTGTATCCTTGAAAATTCTGGTGATAGTAGCTTGCAAGAAACAATTACTAAATTAAAAATGGCGAATGCACAATTAACAGACCTAAATGAAAAACTAACAATCATTAATGGCTATGTTCAAAATGGTGATGTTACACAAATACATGCATATTTGAACCAAATATCCAATACAGCAAATCGTGTCAATGAACAAATTGGTAGCATTAATGTAGATGAGGTACAACAGAAAATCAGTGTAGCTTTAGATAAGTTAATTCATACAATTAATAGTGCACAAGGATATATTGATCAAGCAAAAGCTGTTCATTTCCATGACTTATTAGGTTCAACTCAAAAAACAATTAGCAATGCATTGAGTATATTAGAAAAATATCAAAGTGAATTACCTGCCATGAAAAAGGAAATTCATGAGGCAAACACTTTATTAAATGGTCATATGACTGATATTATCAATGGTATTAATAAGGGAGCTGATGTTTATAATAACGAATTGCCAATACTTTCGAAGAAATTAAATACTGCAGCCGATTTTATTAAAAATGATTATCCAGGCATTAGAAATGATTTAACAAATACGCTAATAATGGTGAATCAAAAAATGCCAGCTGTTGAGGAAGCTCTAAATAAAGCGAACGATCTAATTATTAATGATTGGCCTACATTAAAAGCCGGATTAGCAAAAGCAGCAACAGCTATTCATAAAGGAGAACAGACAGCAAATTTGGGTGATATTATCAAATTACTCAAATTAGATGCAAATCGTGAAAGCAACTTTTTTGCTCAACCAATAGATATTGCTCAACATGCCATTTACCCAATTAAAAATAATGGTTCTTCTGTTACACCTTTTTATACAGCCTTATGTTTATGGGTAGGTGCTGTGTTATTTTCAAGTGTGGCGACAACAGATTATTATTTAGTTGATAAAATGAAAAGAAAATTCACTAAACAAGAACAATTTATAGCTCGCATGTTAACTTTTTTAACTGTTGGAATAGGACAATCCTTAATTGTTGCACTTGGAAATATGTTTTTATTAGGAGTTACGGTAAAACAACCTGTTTATAGTGTATTGTTTGCTTTATTAGTTTCTATCACCTTTACAACTATGGTCTATGTACTGGTTGCTTTATTCGGGAACATTGGAAAAGGAATAGCCATTATTATTCTAGTACTATCAATCTCTGGTGGTGGAGGTAATTATCCAATTCAGGTTTCTGGGAAGTCCTTCCAAATAATTAATCCACTACTGCCGTTTACCCATGCGGTAAACCTATTAAGGGAATCAGCAGGAGGTATTTATTGGCAAAATGCTTGGCGTGCAATTGCGATTTTATGTATATTAACTTTGATATTTGGTTGCCTTGGTGTTCTTTTTTATCCAGCAATTGAAAAACAAACGAAAAAATTAACGAATATTTCACATGAAAGTCATTTGTTCCATTAATCGTTTAGGTTAGTTAGAAATACCAATTTATGAGAACGAGGGATAGAACCAAATTATTTTTCTTTAGATTTGTTTAACGATTCTGTTATTAAAGAAAAAACAAATGAAAATCTAAGGAAAAAAGATAGTTAATATTACTATCAAAAAGAAGAAGGGATCAAAGATTTGTTTGATCCCTTCTTCTTTTTATTGAATAAATTTTCATAATTTTAAGTAGGTTCATTGATTGTTTTTCTAAATAATTAGCAAAAAAAATGAAGAAAATAATCCATTTTTTATCTAAAAAGTTAAGTAACACTAAGAAAAAAACATGGAGATCGTCAAAGTTAAGTTTGGCTTTTCTAAACAATAAAAGAATAATGAAAAATAAGTCATTTTGCTATACAAACAAAAAAATTCATTTTATAGTAAACTTTATGGTGACAACATAGGTTAATAAAGGCAGGTTAAATTCAATGATGATTCAATCTCTAATTAATTATTTTGAAAAAAACAGCAAGAGAAAAAAACAACAAATTTACATATAGCATTAGGAGTTTTTGCAGGGAAGATCGGCTTTTTTCTAAATATTCTACTTTTTATTATTAAATTAATCATTGGCCTCATCTCTGGTAGCGTATCCATTATGGCAGATGCTATGAACAATTTATCTGATACTGTTTCATCAATTCTAACATTAGTTGGTTTTTATATCTCTGGTAAACCAGCAGATCAAAACCATCCTTATGGACATGAACGCTTCGAATATATTAGCGGTATGTTGGTTTCTATTTCCATTATCGTTGTAGGTTTTCGTTTTTTAACTAGTTCAATTGAACGAATTAAAACACCTCAAGCTGTTCATATTAATTCAACTATTATCTTTATCTTATTATTTTCAATTTTGATAAAAGTTTGGCAAGGCGTTTTTTATAAAAAAATTGCTGAAAAGATTCACTCTGAAACATTGATTGCTTCTTCAAAAGATAGTATTTATGATGTTTATATAACAATTTCTGTACTTATTTCTGCCAGCATTCAATGGCTTACAAGATTAGAAATTGATGGTTATGTTAGTTTTTTAATTGCTTGCTATATTATTGTTAATGGTATTCTGTTGATCCGAGGATTTATTAATGAATTGATTGGTATGCGTCCAAATCAAAAAGAGATTGATAAAATGAAGAAATATCTGGCTTCTGTGCCTTCTATTGTAGGATATCATGATTTACTCATTCATCAATATGGACCCAGAAAAACATTTGCTTCTGTGCATATTGAAATTGATGATCGATTAAATCTAAATGAAGCCCATGAAATTGTTGATCAGATTGAACAACAATTTAAAGATGAATTAGCAGTTGATTTAGTTTGTCATATTGATCCAGTAAATTTACATGATACACAGCAACAATTCGTTCGCAAGGAGATCAGACGAATTGTTCAAGAAATTCATCAGGAGTTAAAAATACATGATATTCGCTTAGATATTCATGAGAAACCAGCAAAAATTTTATTTGATTTGGTCCTTCCTGCTACTGTATATCCAGTAACAGAAGAAGAACTAACAAAAAAAATTCAACAAAAAGTAAATGTACGTATAGGTGATTATTCTGTAATA
Source organism: Melissococcus plutonius ATCC 35311 (assembly GCF_000270185.1). Classification (NCBI taxonomy): domain Bacteria; kingdom Bacillati; phylum Bacillota; class Bacilli; order Lactobacillales; family Enterococcaceae; genus Melissococcus; species Melissococcus plutonius. The sequence continues at coordinate 1,686,563 of NC_015516.1, read as the reverse complement.
ATTACATTTGATCATACCTATTTATTATAGAAAAATATAGATACTGATTAGACAATACGTATGGATAGTAAAACGTCAATTAACAAAATATTTTTTTCAATTGTTTATTAGGTAGAAAATTGTGGTATGGTTAGGTTAATAATTGTCTTTTCTTTTCATCAATATAGATAAATAGAATCATTCAGATTAATATAGTGAGTTATCTTTTTGGTAAAAAATGATTAAACTACGAATACATATCTAATAAAAAATAATTAAAAATTTTTGTAAAGAACTTAAAGAAAAATGCATTGACTTTTCAAGATGGGAAAGGTAGCATATAGTAGATTTGTTACAAAAAAGGAGTGATAGAGTTGGATTATTTAAAACGTCTTTTTATTGGAAAACCTTTAAAATCAGCTGGAAATGATGATGAACATAGATTAAGTAAATTCACAGCATTGGCTCTACTCTCATCTGATGCATTATCTTCCATTGCTTATGGTACTGAACAAATTGTTGTTGTTCTGGTAGCGTTGTCGACTTCTGCTATCTGGTATTCTTTACCTACTGCAGCTGTAGTTATTGTTTTGCTAACTTCACTAACATTATCTTATAGGCAAATTATTCATGCTTATCCTGAAGGTGGTGGCGCCTATGTTGTAAGTAGTGAAAATCTTGGGAAAAATATGGGATTAATTGCAGGAGGTTCTTTATTAATAGATTATATGCTGACCGTAGCTGTATCTGTCTCCGCTGGAGCTGAAGCAATTACCTCAGCAATTCCTGCCTTGTATGGTCATCAAGTGATCATATCAATTATAATTGTATTATTACTTATGTTGATGAATCTGCGTGGGTTAAGAGAATCAGCGAACTTTTTGCTTTTTCCTGTCTATGCTTTTGTCTGTGTGATTGCGCTACTAATTGTAGTAGGCTTGTTTAAAATTGCAACAGGAATGGTTCCTTTAAATGCGACTGCAGCTCCTGGAGCGGTGGTACCTGGAATTTCCATTGCACTAATATTAAGAGCCTTTTCTTCTGGTTCTTCTTCTTTAACAGGGGTTGAAGCTATTAGTAATGCAGTTCCATTTTTTAAAAAGCCAAGAGCAAAAAACGCTGCGGCAACTTTATCATTGATGGCTCTTATCCTAGGCTTCTTTTTTGTAGGAATTACCTTTATCAACTATTGGTATGGTATTATTCCTAAAAAAGAAGTAACAGTATTATCACAAATTGGAATGGCTGTATTTGGTCATAATATTTTATATTATATTTTCCAATTTTCAACTGCTTTGATTTTAGCAGTGGCAGCAAATACTGGATTTTCTGCTTTTCCAGTACTAGCATATAATTTAGCAAAGGACAAATTTATGCCACATATGTATATGGATAGGGGAGATCGTTTAGGCTATTCTAATGGTATTATTACTTTAGCAACCGGTTCTATACTTCTATTATTGATTTTTCAAGGTTCAACTGAACGATTGATTCCTCTCTATTCTATTGGTGTATTTATTCCATTTGCTCTATCACAAACTGGAATGATTATCAGATGGCGTAAGAACACAAAAAATTGGATTGGAAAATCACTAGCAAATATTGTTGGTGCATTTATCTCTTTTTCAATTATTGTTATTTTATTTGTTTTCCGTTTAGGTGATATTTGGCCATTCTTCATTATCATGCCAGCATTACTTTATGTCTTTTATAAGATTCATGGGCATTATAAAAATGTTGCAGAACAACTACGTTTAGAAAAAGATGCTAAACTACATGAATTTGATGGCAATACTGTGATTGTGTTAGTTGGAAATGTTACTAGAGTAGATATAGGTGCATTGAATTATGCAAAATCAATTGGTGATTATGTCGTAGCTATGCATGTTTCAATGAATGAAAATGTTGAAAAAGAAAAGGAAATACAGGCGGAGTTTAAAAAATATTTCCCTGATGTTCGTTTGTCAATTGTTCATTCTTCTTATCGTTCATTACAACATCCAATCTTGCGCTATGTTGATCTTGTAAGTAAAAAATCTGTAAAATATAATTATAGTACAACAATCTTGGTACCGCAATTTGTTCCTAATCGTACTTGGCAGAATATTTTACATAATCAAACTAGCTTACGATTACGCCTACGTTTAGCTTGGCGGGAGAATATTATTATTGCTACCTATAATTATCATTTGAAAAAATAACAAATAAAAGAACCAAGTATTAGGAAAGTTATGCTTTTTACTAATACTTGGTTTCTCTATTTTTGAATTAGAAATTTACAGCTTTTAATTTAGATAAATTTTTAGGAATTCTTTAATTAAAATTCACTGAAATATACTTATTTATAAATTTCTAATTTATAGATGTTTTGTTGTAAAAAACTAGTAAAAGTAAAAAATAAATTCTTAATGATCCATTAAGGATTTTTTATTACTGTTTTGGTGACGTAGATAAGAAGCAGATTCATGTTTAATTTATCTTGTAAGCATGACTGGTCAGTCATAATGAAACATGATAAAATACAAGGAAGATAAAGGAGTAGGAAAAAGATGCTGAACACAGAAGAATTTGATTTTTATTTACCAGAAGAATTAATTGCCCAAACACCTTTAGAAAATAGAGAAAGTTCACGTTTGCTAGTTCTCAATAAAAAAACGAAGGAAATGGAAGATAAGCACTTTTATGAAATAATTGATGAATTAAATTCAGGAGATGCACTTGTCATGAATGACACGAAAGTATTGCCTGCACGTTTATATGGTGAAAAAAAAGAAACAGGTGGACATTTAGAGGTTTTATTACTGAATAATACAGCTGGAGATAACTGGGAAGTCTTGATTAAACCAGCACGTAGAGCAAAGGTTGGAACAGAAATTACTTTTGGTGATGGTCGTTTGAAAGCAACTGTCAAGGAAGAATTAGAGCATGGAGGTCGTATTGTTACCTTTGATTATAATGGAATATTTTTGGAAATCATAGAATCTTTAGGTGAAATGCCATTACCACCCTATATAAAAGAACGATTGGAAGATCCAGATCGTTACCAGACTGTTTACGCAAAAGAAACTGGTTCCGCTGCTGCACCTACAGCTGGATTACATTTTACAGAGGAATTATTAGAAAAAATTGAAAAAAAAGGAATTAAGCTCGTTTATCTGACATTACATGTTGGACTTGGTACCTTTAGACCAGTCAATGTTGCGCATATTGAAGAACATAAAATGCATAGTGAATTTTACCGTCTAACAGAAGACGCCGCTGCTCAGTTAAATGAAGTACGCCAGACAGGCGGTCGAATTGTTGCAGTTGGAACAACTTCTATTCGTACATTGGAAACGATTGGCTCAAAGTTTAATGGTGAAATTCATGCAGATAGTGGTTGGACAGATATTTTTATAAAACCGGGATACACATTTAAGATAGTACAAGCTTTTATAACAAATTTTCATTTGCCAAAATCCACACTGATTATGTTGGTTAGTGCTTTCTCTGATAGAGAATTTATTTTCAGTGCCTATACTCATGCCGTTAAAGAAAATTATCGATTTTTCAGTTTTGGTGATGCAATGTTTATCCATTAATAAGTAAAAGGAGAAATCGATTATCATTGTATTGTTTCATTAATTTCTCTTTTTTGAATAGATGAAATAATCATCAAAGATAATTATTTTTAAAAAATATACATCAAAGATTATTTTAGAATTTATTAATTAAAAAATATAGATAAAGACGATTAGGATTAATAATTTATTTATTATTTAGTGTTTATTTATTTTTTTATTAATTGTTTAATGATTACTATGATTACTAGCAATTCTATTGCTATAAATTTTGATAAATGATTATGTTACAGAATAAAAGAGGCGTGAAACAAATTTTCCTTTGTTCCATGCCTCTTTTTTATTATTTTAATTTTCTTTTGAATCGTTCATTTGCTCTGTGCTATTTTCATTATCTGTCAATTTTTTGAAAGTGAAGATATCTTCAATCGTTACACCGAAAACATCAGCAATATCATGGGCTAAAAGTAAAGATGGATTGTACTTGTTCCGTTCAAGTTGAATGATTGTTTGTCTTGATACACCTACGCGATTCGCTAATTCTTGTTGTGTCATACGTTTCATAGCACGGTATACATGAATTGAACTATCGAAAGCTGAGTTCTTTTTCTTTGGCAATTGAATCCCCTCCTTATATATTTATAATATTAAATAAAAATGTGCATAGCAAATATAACATATCTTATTTTGTGTTACAAATATACATATCAGTTTTTTTAAAAAAATATTGCTAAATTTACAATTTTTTTTTAAAAATTAGTATAAATAGTTTTTTTTGCATTTTGTAAACGTATTCAGTTTTTTGATTGTATAGTATGATAAATTTAAACTTTTTTTAAAATTTACGTTTGTTATTTTTTTCAGATTTATTTTTAGATTTTTAAATTCCTATGTTTTTTTATTAAGTAATTATATTCTTTTTGTTGCTAATTATTTATTGAATAGTTTAATTTTTTTAAATTATTAAAGTTGGAAAAATAATCAAATATTTAAGACAATTGATTCTAAAATTAAATAAATTGTTTTATATTTTTTATCAATTACCCATTCTAGTTAATATAAATTTTTCAAACAAAAATAGCTTTTTGTTTGAAAATGAAGTATTGATGTTTGAATCATTTCTAGTTTTCATGCTATAGTGAAAGAAGATAGCTGGAGATATATACTATATAATAGAAGGAAAATGGGGGAATAGGATGGAAGCATACAAACAATCTATTGATCAAGTAAAAAATGAGTTAAATAGCAATGTTACACAAGGATTGTCTCAAAAGGAGGCAGAAGATCGTCTAGCACAATATGGAAAAAATGAATTTGAAGAAAAACCAAAAGAGTCAATTATCAAAAAATTACTATATAGTCTATCAGGTTTTACCACGATTATCTTACTGATTGCAGCGATTATTTCATTTTACACTACGATTGCCACAAGTCATGGTGATTGTTTTGAAGGAATTTTAATTATTGCTATTGTTATTATTAATGCTGTTTTAACAATTGTTCAGGAAGGAAATGCAGAAAAGTCTTTAGCAATGCTTCAAGAGATGAATAAACAAAGCTGTTTGGTTTTACGAGATGGAAAAATTGAAAAAATTGATGCAGAAAAATTAGTTGTAGGAGATTTAGTTGCCTTAAAAGTCGGAGCAATGATTCCAGTTGATGCTAGATTAACACAGACAATGCAATTAAGGGTAGAAGAATCTGCTTTAACAGGAGAAAGTGAGCCGGTAGAAAAAGATGCTAATTATGTAGGTGAAAAAGAACAATCGATTGGTGATCAGCATAATATGGTTTTCAAAGGTTGTACGGTAGTCAATGGAAGAGGACAGGCTATTGTGACAGCAACAGGAATGCAAACAGAAATGGGAAAAATCGCTGGCCTTTTAAATGAAAATACCAATGAAAAAACACCTATGCAAAAAAAATTAGATCAACTTGGAAAAAGAATTAGCTTGTTAGCTTTATTGGCAGCAGGTTTTGTTTTTCTATTAGGAACATTACAAAATGAACCTTTATTAGAAATGTTTATTACTGCAATCTCATTGGCAGTGGCAGCTGTACCAGAAACTTTAACCGTTATTGTTACTCTAACCTTGGCATATGGCGTACAAAAAATGGCCAAAAAGCATACAATTATCCGTAGATTACCAGCTGTAGAAACATTAGGTACAACGACAGTCATCTGTTCAGATAAAACAGGCACCTTAACTCAAAATAAAATGCATGTCCGTAGAGTTTGGTATAGTGGGAACGAAGCTATTGACACAGAGGATACAATGACCGATGAAGCAATGAATGTATTAAAAATGGCTGCTTTGTGCACAGATGTTTCAGTTGAGAATGAAGAAGGAAATGTAATTGTTCGTGGAAATCCAACTGAAGCGGCAATTGTTCGCATAGTAGAAGAAAATTATCATACAAAAGCAGAATTAGAGAAAGAATATCCACGGATTGATGAAATTCCCTTTGTCTCAAAACGAAAAATGATGACAACCATACATAAAATGGGAGAAAAGTATCTTTCTATTACCAAGGGGGCTTTTGACGTATTGGCACCACGTTTTTGCCATGGGGATATTGAACAAGCATCGATTATTAATGATCGCTTTGGTAAGCATGCTTTGCGTGTAATTACTGTTGGTTATGCGATTTATGATAAAAAACCAACCGATGTTACCACTGAATCTATTGAAAAAAACTTACATTTATTAGGCTTAATTGGTATTATTGATCCACCGAGACCAGAAAGTAAAGCGGCGATTAAAAGAGCTAAAAAGGCAGGAATTAAAACAGTGATGATCACAGGAGATCATGTAGTTACTGCTAGTGCCATTGCTTAGGAATTAGGAATTCTAAATTCTAAGTCAGAAACCTTAACAGGCGCTGATTTGAAAAGAATGATGGATGAAGAACTGGATCAACGAGTCAAGCATTTATCTGTTTATGCACGTGTTACACCTGAAGACAAAATCCGTATTGTTAAAGCGTGGCAAAGAACCAATGCTACTGTGGTAATGACTGGAGATGGTGTGAATGATGCACCGGCGTTAAAAGCAAGTGATGTTGGTTGTTCTATGGGGATTACCGGAACAGATGTTGCACAAAATGCTTCAGACATTATTCTGACTGATGATAATTTTGCAACGATTGTTGATGCAGTAGCACAAGGACGAACCGTTTATAGAAATATTCAAAAAGCTATCAATTTTTTGTTAAGTTGTAATATTTCTGAAATCTTTATTGTATTGATTGCAATGTTGCTTGGCTGGGGTGCACCCTTTTATGCTGTACAATTATTATTTGTTAATGTCGTTGCAGATGGATTACCAGGATTTTCATTAGGAAAAGAACCTGCTGAAAAAGATATTATGGATGCTGCACCCTTGCCAAAAAACGGCCCAATCATTACTAAAAAGTTATGGCGGCAAATTTTAATGAATACAATTATTTTTACCATCATTACGTTACTTGGTTTTTACATTGGTGCGAATGTGAATGAAATTTCTCACTGGCTTAAACCAAGTGAAGCAGTGGGACAAACAGTGGCATTTTTAATTCTTGCTTATTCTTCTATTTTACATGTATTTAATGTTAGAAGTAGTGAATCTATTTTTAAAATAAAGTTATCAAGTAATAAATCATTAGTTGAAATGAGTATTCTAGCCATTGCTATTACCACCTTGATTGCTTTATTGCCTGTTACACAAGAATTATTTTATTTAGTGCCAATTAGCTTAAATCATTGGTTATTAGTGATTTTCCTGTCACTCATCCCTAATTTTATTAATGAATTAGTTAAATTTCATTATACACCCAATGATAAAAATGATTAAATGAATGCAAGTTAAATAATATACAGTTTCTTATTTAAAAACCAAATTAAAAAAGTTGAATGAAGATCAGAGATTTATTTCTTTCAACTTTTTTAATTTGCTCCTTTTATTAAATAAATTTATATTTAATAGATTCGTACAATCATTTATTTTACCATATTTTGTTCGCTAAACTTATTTATCATTGTTATAATGAATAAGGCAAATCATTTTTTTACATGTCAGGTAATGATAAAAATTAAAATATCAGAAATAAAAAATAAATTAATGATAGTAACATTTCTAGTCTAATTTTTATCAATAAAATGGAAATAATTCTATATAATTTTATCTTTATAGGATGAAGGAGTGTGGGTAAGATGCTTATATTAAATTTTATTATATTAATTGCCATGATTATGGTTGCTGCATTTTTTGTAGCAAGTGAATTTGCTTTAGTTAAAATTAGAATCTCTCGTTTAGAACAACTGAAAAATGAAGGAGTTAAAAATGCTGAACTAGCTTTTCAAGTTACACATCATCTAGATGCATATCTATCAGCTAGCCAGCTAGGTGTTACCTTGACAGGGTTGGTTATTGGTTGGGTTGGAGAAGGATCGGTTGCTGATTTACTACATCCGCTTATCGTAAATTTGCCATTTGGAAATACAGCGGCACGAACGATTTCTATTACTTTGGGATTCATTATCGTGATATATGTTGATGTTGTAATGGGCGAGTTATTACCAAAAAGTTATAGCATTGTGCAAACAGAAAAGGTTGTTTTAGCGATTGTTAAACCACTCCATTATTTTTATAAACTTATGTATCCATTTATTTGGTTGTTAAATCATTCTGCTGCACGTTTAGGAAAATTAATTGGTATTCCTTTAGTTACCGAGGGAGAAGAAATTTTAACACAAGATGAACTTCTTTTGGTTGCTGTTGAGTCCTATCGAAGTGGGGAAATTACCAAAGAAGAATACGATTATCTAGAAAATGTATTCGAATTTGAAGATACTTTAGCTAGAGAAATTCAAATTGATCGAACGGCTATGGAAGTTTTGGAATCAGATGAAACGGTTGAGGAAGCGATTCAGCATTCACTGGAACAGGGACATACTAGATATCCAGTTATTCGAAAATCAAAAGATGATATTGTTGGTTATGTTACATTGTCAAATTTAATTAAAGCATCATTTCAAGATAAAAATCAAATTCTTGATCAATTGGTAGAAGAACCAATTATCGTTTTAGCTTCTACACCAATCCAATATTTATTAACACTAATGCGTAAAAATGGAAAACATATCGCCATTTTGAAAGATGAATATGGTGGAACTAGTGGTATGGTAACGATGGAAGATATTCTTGAAGAATTGGTAGGAGATATTCGTGATGAAACAGATCTTGAAAATTCATTTATCAATAAAAAAGATGATGGTAGTTATATTATTTCTGTAAATTAACATTAGATGATTTTCAACGTTACTTCCATGTAAAATTAAAAATTTTTGAAATTTCAAAAATGAATACTCTTGCTGGTTTTATTGTTGAACAAGCAAAAATACCAATAAAAGCTGGACAGATTTTTACCTTTGCTCCCTTTACTTTTGAAGTGATTGATTATGAAAATGCACATATCAACTATATTAAGGTCCGACGAACGACTGAACCTACAAAAAAGCAGTTATAAAGAAAAGCTTTTGACAGCTAGTTTTTTAATTAAGAAAAAATAGGGAATCATTTAAAAATAGTCAATTGAACAGACGATGATTTGATAGCTTGGATACTAGCTAATTGAATAATCACGTATAAATACTAAAATAAATGAAGTACCTAAACTAAATAAAACTTCAAAAAGAAAAGGAAAAAATAGTATGATTGATATAGAAGAAGTATTAGAAAAGTTTTCGTCCAATCAAAAGATAAATTATGATCAAGTACTCAAAAAGGTCATTGCTGAATGGCAAATAGCGGAAATACGGCCAAAAGTTTTACTTCATAGTTGTTGTGCACCTTGCAGTACCTACACATTAGAATATTTGACTCAATATGCAGATGTAACAATTTACTTTGCGAATACAAATATTCATCCAGCTACTGAATATGCACGTCGAAAGCTTGTACAAGAAAAATTTATTGAAGATTTTAATCACAAAACAAACAATCAAGTCAACTTTATTGCTGCTCCTTATGAACCTAATCAATTTATTCAAATGGTTCAAGAAAAAGAATTAGCAGAAGAACCAGAAGGAGGTGCTCGTTGTACAGCTTGTTTTCATCTACGGTTAGATGCAGTGGCGGAAAAGGCTCAAGCGGATGGTTTTGATTATTTTGGCACAGCACTCACTATCTCACCGATGAAAAATAGTCAACAGATTAATGAAATAGGGATTGATATTCAAAAGTTTTTTGATACACATTATTTGCCGGGTGATTTTAAGAAAAATAATGGATATAAACGTTCGATTGAAATGTGTAAAGAATATGATGTTTATAGACAATGCTATTGTGGCTGTCTATTTGCAGCAAAGCAGCAAGAAGTAGATTTAAAGGAAAGGAATAAAGAGGCAAAAGCTTATTTGAAAGAACAAGGTATAGATCTAAAACAAGCAATTCATATGGAAAGAAAAGCATTTTTGGAAGAGATGAAAAAACAAATAACTATTCATTCTTAACCTAAACATTGATTGCAATGAACCTCTTACCATTCTCTAGTCATATAAGTAGTAGAAAAAGCAGTTTTATTTGATTTTTATAATAATAGCTAGCTTTTACTTCGATAATTCTATTTCCTTAATAAATGTTTTGGCAGCTATCTGTAACTCAGTGAGTTTTTCTTGAGTATGAGCTTTGTTGTCAAGCAGTTTTGCATAATCAGACAATTGCTTTAAAAAATCATTGAATGGTGATAAATTTTGATTAATTGTTGATTGGTCGAGTAAATGACATAAAGTGATAAAGATATCTGTAATCTGTTGGCTATTTTTTGATTCATAGATCTTTTTTTCAATAGTAACAAGTAATTGTTCTTTTTCTATGCTCTTTTTTCGACTATGATATTGTGTATATTCTTCTGACAAGATTTGATAATCTTTTTCCTCTGGCAATTTATAATCAATAGAATTGCCGATTTTTTTATCATTTTCTAATTGTCTAGCAAGAGCTAAAATTTCCAAATCATCATAATAAGACAACTGTTTTTTCTGAATTAACGTCATTAACTGATCAATAAAAAGTGCATTTTTTACGTTTTCTTGCATGGTATCTTTAATGAGATGAACAACATAATCAGATAGATCACCAAATAAAATCCACTCTACTGTTGTATTGCCCAAAATTGCTATCTTTTCTAAACGCTCTTTATTTGGTAGGTTATTGCCTTTTTCCCAATTATTTACTGTACTTGCACTTGAATTCCCAATTAGTTTTGAAAAAGCAGCCATTGAGTAGTTGTGTTGTTTTCTAATTTTTTTAATTCTTTCGCCTGCTTCTGCCAATTCTATTTTCACTTTACTTCCTCCCCTAATAGACAATTTTAACTATAGCATATTTTTCATATTTATTGTTAGTTTTTCTTGTGGATTTTTTAGTAAAATGGTATGATTTATTTACCGAAAAAAATTCAATATTAAAAGGTTTTATTATTTTACAAAAAATTTATTTGTATTTTTATTTTTTTATATTTTTACCGAAATTTATTCATAATAAGGAGGAGAGCAATGAGAAAAATAAGACAAATTGAAAGATGGAAAAATCAACAAACCAATCAAATTTACACAAAATTGCATAAACAGCAAAAACAAACGAGTGAACATTTAAATAAACAACAATTGATTGAACAATATGAATATTTTGTCAATATAACCTTCTGTGCTAATATTTTTCATAGAGGTATTGATTATGCAAGTAATATTTACAATCAAATTGTAAAAATGGAAGCGACACGATTGTCTAACTATATTATTCAACAAGCACTAGAACAGATAGAACTTGAAGAATGGCTTTATAGTATTCATAGAAAGAAAGTCAGTTTATTAAAACATTCGCCAATTAAAGATAAACATCAAGGATTTTCCCTTCTTTTTGGTTTAACTGGGGGATACAGAAAAAAATATGAACCGACTAGAAAAACAATTAAACAATTTTATTTAATTATTTGTACAGAAGAAAGAAAAACTTATCTTCGTTATTGGTTTGATCAATTTCAAGTTCAATTGAATTATTATAGAAGAAAAAGACAATATTACAAATGGTTATTAAAAAATTATCTTTGGTTTTAAGTTATAACAACAACGAATTTTGCATAATTCTAAATAAATAATTAGTAAATTAAGATTGAATCGTTTTGTCTTTTTGGTATAAAGATAAATTGTTTCTAATTAAATTTGAAGATAAAAAAATCTAGTTTGACAAATGCTTATTTCACTTAAAAAGGATAGTTATAGAAGTGATTAATCTCTTAAATAATAGTAAACAATAAAGCATTGTTTACTATCTGTTATTTATTAGTTATATTTATCATAAATACTCTATTAAAAATAAGTTGATAATGAATATACATAGAAATCATTTTCTGTTAAATTGAAAAGGTTGCTTATTATTTTCAAATATTCCATTTATTTTTATAGGTTATATTTTTAAATTAAGCAGATTATTTCTTTGTTTTTATTCATTATGTTAAACTTTCTAGAAGAATGAATAGATTTATCCCGATTTAAACATCAAAAAATAGAAATGATTAAGAAGAATAAATAAAAAATTGAATTTTTCTTATTAATATAGGGAGGTAGTCACCAAACATGGCAGATAATGGAGAGAAAAAAACTTCAGAAACAAATCATCCAAGTGAAAATACAACCAATGATAATCAGATGACAAATCAGGATCAAACTCAAACTGGAATACCTGATGATAAAAAAAGAAAAATCAGAATCCATCTACAACTGATCAAGAAAATAAGAATAATCAAAATATGAAGCAACAAAATAGCGCAATGCCTATGATGAATCAACAATATAATAAGGTAGCAACAAAGACAGATAGGCATATGTCTGACACATCAACCATGCAAAATATGCCTATGGATCATAAAAATTCAGACAATAATCATTCAAACCAAGCGATGCCTGACATGTCAGGAATGAATCATATACATAAAAATATGTCTGGCATGGACCATATGAATATGGATGAAGAGATGTCTGGCATGTCAGGTATGCATATGCATATGGGAAACTTTAAAATTCGTTTTTGGATTTCTGTTGTATTATCTATTCCCATTTTGTTGTTTTCAAAAATGATGGGTATGAGATTGCCTTTTCAATTTAATTTTACTTATTCCGAATGGGTTGTTCTTTTCTTTGCGACTATTTTATTTTTTTATGGTGGTCAACCATTTTTTAGTGGCGCTAAAAGTGAATTAAAACAAAAAAATCCAGCAATGATGACCTTAATTACCATGGGCATTTCTGTTTCTTATGTTTATAGTATCTATGCGTTTATTGTCAATCAATTTACTTCAGGTCATACGATGAATTTCTTTTTGGAGCTGGCGACATTAATTGATATTATGCTATTAGGTCATTGGATTGAGATGAATGCTGTTTCTAATGCTAGTGGTGCACTACAAAAAATTGCTGAATTATTACCAAACTCTGCTCATCGGTTAAATGGCAATCATCAAGAAGACATTCCTTTAAATGAAGTCAAAGAAAGAGACCATCTAATTGTTCAAGCAGGTGAGAAGATGCCTGCTGATGGAAAAATTATTAAAGGCAGTACCTCGGTTGATGAGTCCATGGTTACAGGCGAGGCTAGGAGTGTACCAAAAAAAGAAGGGAATACAATTATTGGTGGTTCAGTCAATGGAAGTGGAACAATTGAAATAGCGGTAACAGGTACCGAAAAAAGTGGCTACTTAGCACAAGTAATGGAAATGGTAAAACAGGCACAAACTAGAAAATCAAAATTGGAATCTTTATCTGATAAGGTAGCAAAATGGCTGTTTTATGTTGCATTATTTGCAGGAATTGGAACTTTTATTGTTTGGTTTCTAATTACAAGAAATATCGCTATGACATTTGAAAGGATGGTCACAGTTTTTGTTATTGCTTGTCCGCATGCACTTGGGCTTGCTATTCCTCTAGTTATTGCTCGAAGTACTTCTATTGGTGCCAGACATGGTCTACTGATTAAAAATCGAAATGCTTTAGAACAATCAAATAGTATCAACTATGTTTTGTTAGATAAAACAGGTACATTAACAGAAGGAAAATTTACAGTTGTCGGCCTAGAAATTTTAACAAATACGTATGATGAAAAAGAAGTGTTAAAGTATATTGGTGCATTGGAGAAAAACTCAAATCATCCACTTGCAGTTGGGATTATGAATGATTTAAATAAACAGAAGATTCAATCCTATCAAAGTGAAAATCAACAAAATATATCTGGAGTTGGAATTTCAGGTAAAGTAAATGGCAAGATTGTAAAAATTGTAAATGAAAAAGAAATTGAACGATTGATGTTTACTGTTGATCTAGCTACCAAACAAAAATATCAAAAGCAGGGAAATACGATAAGTTATTTGATTATTGAAAAACAATTGGTTGCACTTATTGCTTTAGGCGATGAAATAAAAAAAGAATCCAAGAGATTCATCCAAGAATTGGAAAAACAAAAAATTACCCCAGTAATGCTAACTGGAGATAACGAAATAGCAGCAAAAAATGTGGCTGAACAGTTGGCCATTTCTGAATATTATAGTAATTTATTACCAGAAGATAAAGAAAAATTGGTTCAAAAATACTTAAACGAAGGAAAAAAAGTGATGATGGTAGGAGATGGCATTAATGATGCTCCAAGTTTAGCTGCTTCAACAATTGGGGTTGCAATTGGTGCAGGAACCGATGTGGCCATTGAATCAGCAGATGTTGTATTAACAAACAGCAATCCAATTGATATTCTTCGATTTTTTGATCTAGCAAAACAAACACGTAAAAAGATGATTCAAAATCTTTGGTGGGGAGCCGGTTATAATATTTTTGCCATCCCGTTGGCGACAGGAATACTGGCACCTATAGGAATTGTTTTGAGTCCAATGATTGGTGCTTTATTTATGTCCTTAAGTACCATTATTGTAGCTATTAATGCGTTAACACTAAAAATTCATGGTGAAGAAACCAATCTTTAATAGAAATAAAAATCAGACAGAAAAAAGATAAAAAGTTAAATTTTTCTGTCTGTTTTTTTGAAAAAATTTCTATAATAAATAAAATATTTATTCATTTATCAATTAATGAATGAAAAGTTAGAATTTTTGCCAAATAAATTATTCTATTTTATGATATGCTCTATTAAATTTTCATGAAAGGAGCATATTAGATAACATGAATTTTAATAAATTACTGAAATTTGAAATACAAAAATATTTAGAAATTCTTGATGAAGGATTTTACACCATGCAACCAATCTGTGTAAAAAAATTTACTGAGCAATTATTGATTAGTAAGAAAACTTTTTATCGTTATGTGAATAGAATTCAAGCATTGATTAAAGATTACGAATTTCAAAAAAATTTAATGGTGAATATTTCATCTACTGGCTATTTAATTATTGAAGAAAAAAGAAGTGGTGCATTTTTAGATTTTCGTTTGCAATTCTTGCAAAATATTCCTGATATTTGGTTGCTTAAACAGGTTATTGAGAAAAATACAATTAATCTAGGAAAAGCGACATATATTTATGGAATTAGTGAATCAAGTTTGCGAAAAAGCTTAACAAGACTACAAAGGCAGCTAAATTCAATTGGTTTAATAATAACAAGAGCAGACTATCAATTGGTCGGTTCTGAACTTCAAATTCGTTATTTTATTCATTCTTTTTATCGCTGGTTAGGATTATCGATAGATGAATCAACTGAAAGTAAAAGGATTGTTGAATGGAGTTGTTCGTTTTTTGGTTTAATGATTAATGTATCACAAAGACATTGGTTATCTCAAATGGTAGCTATTCTTTTATGGCGTTTCGAATTGAAAAAGCAGATCGATCAAAACGAAATTCATATTTTTCAATTAGCTGAATCTAATAATTTTGTTCTTTTTTATGATTGGTTTATAAAAAAAATACGATTGCCTTCAGAAGAAATACAATTTTTATATTTAATTTTACAAGCTAAATTCTTCTCTTTTTTTAAACGTCGTTTTCATGATTTATGGTTTTATGAACAACAAACAAAGCCAACACGATTATTTGAGTTAACGGTTTACATAATGAAGCAATTAAGGGAACAATTTAGAGAATATCCGCTTATATTTACAGATGATTCTTTCATTTATTTTTTCGTCTTCATCTTTATTATAGTCTATTCAAAAATTTTTCATTTTCTGAATTAATTGAACGACAGGAAAAAGAACAGACTTACTCAGAGACCTTTAAGCGTTTAGAATATTTTGTCAATGAAATGACATATCCTACTGCTTTTTTTCTAATAAAATAAATAAAAGTATTTTGATGATGGATTATTTTTATTTATTAGCCAATGCTACTAATCTTCATTTATATGAACAGAAATATTTTATTTGTTTTATGACAGATTTTTCATGGGAAAAAGAACGATTTTTAGGTCGTCAGATTCAGCAATATCTAAAAAGACAATGGCATGTGAAAATACTTTATGCTAGAAAGAGATCAACCATAGACTACGCAGATATTTTATTAGTAACTAAAAAAAGTAAGATACAACAGACCAATGAACAAACGAAACTTTTATTACCAAAGCAACTTACAAGTCAGTTTTTAAGGAATTTAGAAAATGTGTTATTGGATAAAAAGATGAAAAATAAATAATCGTTTATCTTGAAAATAATTTTAAATACTAAATAACCGACATTAAAATAATTCTAAATAATGTAACAATAATTCATTCAAATTTTATATTAATTATTTTAAACACTATTCGTTTTTTACTTGTAAATAATGACATTAAACCTCGCTTTTTAATTGGTCAATATCTATTTATTGAAAAGACCTAATAAGATAAAAAATTATTTTTTAAGCTTTCTATCATTCTCTACCTCTTTAATAATATAGGATCAATACAAATAAGTATTTTTATTTTTTGTATTATTTAAATCCTTTAACAAAATCAATAAGAGTTAAAAAATAATCTCTTGCTAGAATATTTTAATGGATTATTCAATTGCAGACTAATTTAGCTAAACTAATTATTTAGGTATTAGTTTAGTTAATAGTTTTAATAAACATCATTGAAAAGTAAAAAAGTAATTTTAATCATTTATTGAATTGGTTTAGTTCACTAGCTAAAAAGGATAACTAAAAGATTATTTTTTCAGTAATGTTAAAAGCAAATGAACAGAAATATTAACCTACCTAGGCCAATAATTATTAGTGTCAATCTATCATTAACAATTGACCTGCTTAGGAGGAGAAAGTGTATATTGTTTTTAATGGATACTAAAACAATTTAAAAAATTGATCGATACTCTGAAGGAATGTTGCTATTTTTAAAGATAGAAAATTAGAGAAAAATGTTAAAGCATTTTTTGTTAATCAGTTAGTCGAAGTAGAAATAACTTTATTTCTTTTATAAAGCAGTAATTATTATTGCTACTCTTTTATTTGTTTAAGAACAAATAAAAGAGTGGCGATTTTTCTCGGCAATTACTGCAAACTTTTGTTTTTTTTGTTAAAATAAAAGAGAAGCCATTTACGCTCAAGATGAGGGGAAAGAAATGACAAAGAAAAAATTATTATTAGTAGACGGAAACAGTGTAGCCTTTCGTGCTTTTTTTGCCTTGCATAATTCATTAGAACGTTTTAAAAACCAAAATGGATTACATACAAATGCTATTTATGCTTTTAACACGATGTTTGAAAACGTAATGGCAAAAGAGGAACCGACACATGTATTGGTTGCTTTTGATGCTGGTAAAACAACGTTTAGAAATGCTATGTATGAAGATTATAAAGCAGGTCGTGCAAAAACACCGGATGAATTTAGAGAACAAATGCCTTATATTAAAGAACTTTTGGAAGGCCTTGGAGTAAAACATTATGAACTAGCCAACTATGAAGCAGATGATATTATCGGTACTTTAGCAACCAAGGTACCTAAAGAAGAATACGATGTTGTTATTCTTTCTGGAGATCGTGATCTTACACAACTAGCGACAGATACTATAAAGGTGGATATTACTGTTAAAGGAGTTAGTGATATTGAATCTTGTACGCCAGAATATATGTTTGAAAAATATGACGGCTTATGTCCTCAGCAAATTATTGATATCAAAGGATTAGCTGGAGATGCTTCTGATAATATTCCAGGTGTTACCAAGGTAGGAGAAAAAACGGCGATTAAATTGTTAAAGGAATATGGTTCAGTTGAAGGTGTTTATAATCATATTGATGAGATGAAAACGAGTAAGTTAAAGGAAAACTTGATCCGAGATAAAGAAAAAGCATTTCTTTCCAAACAATTAGCAACAATTGACACCGATGCCCCGGTGAATGTTGAGATTGATCAATTGGTTTATCATGGAAAAAATTTAGATAAATTAGTTCCGTTTTATCGAGAAATGAATTTTAAGCAATTTCTTGGCAAATTAAATTTGGATACAAAAACAGAAGAAGCTGAAGAAGAAGTTGCATTAACAAAAATAGCCTTTCAGGTAGTTGATACATTCAAACCAGAAATGTTTCAAGGAGATATGGCTTTATATGTTGAAATGTTAGAAGATAACTACCATTTATCTCCAATTATTGGTATCGCTTGGGGCAATAAACAAACCATTTATGTTACAGAGAACTTAGCGTTGTTTGAGGAACAAGCTTTTATCGACTGGTTATTTGATGAAACATGTCAAAAACAAGTGTATGATGCAAAACGTACCTATACAGCATTAAATCGTTATGTTGGAAAAATGCAAGGAATTTCTTTCGATATTTTGCTAGCCGCCTATCTATTAAATACAAATGATACAAATACTGATATTGAATGCGTTGCTCGTCAATATGGATATACAGATATTCAATCAGACGAAGCGGTTTATGATAGAGGCGCAAAAAAGAAGGTTCCTCAAGAAAAAGAAATTTTTTATAATCATCTAGCACATAAAATCAAGGCAATTGAGTATTTATCAGAAAAATTGGCTGCTGACTTGGTGGAAAAAAATCAAGCAAATTTGTTTTCAGAAATGGAGTTGCCTTTATCCAGAATTTTAGCTGATATGGAAATTACTGGTATTCATGTTGATGCACATCGATTAGAAGAGATGCAAGGAGAATTTTCAGATCAGTTGAAAGCAATTGAGCAGAAAATTTATACAGAAGCAGGTGAAGAATTCAACATAAATTCACCAAAGCAATTAGGAGTAATTTTATTTGAAAAAATGGGACTGCCAGTAATCAAGAAAACAAAAACTGGATATTCGACTGCTGTAGATGTTTTAGAGCAGTTGAAAGAGAGAGCACCGATTGTAGAAGATATACTGATCTATCGCCAGATAGCTAAGATTCAATCAACCTATGTAGAAGGATTATTAAAGGTTATTCAACCAGACCATAAAGTTCATACAAGATATTTACAAACATTAACACAAACAGGACGTTTAAGTTCAGTTGATCCTAATTTACAAAATATACCGATTCGTTTAGAAGAAGGACGTAAAATCCGTCAAGCTTTTATTCCTAGAGAGAAGGATTGGCTGATCTATTCTTCTGATTATTCACAAATCGAATTAAGAGTACTTGCACATATTTCAAATGATGAACACTTAAAAGCTGCTTTTCTTGAACAGCAAGATATTCATGCAAGTACAGCGATGCGGGTTTTCAATCTATCAAGTCCTGAAGAAGTTACACCAAATATGCGTCGGCAAGCAAAAGCAGTAAATTTTGGGATTGTTTATGGCATCAGTGATTATGGTCTTTCTAAGAACTTAGAGATCAGTCGGCAACAAGCACAACAATATATTGATACGTATTTTAATAAATACCCATCTGTTAAAACCTATATGGAAGAAATTGTTCGTGAAGCAAAAGATAAGGGCTATGTCGAAACATTATATCATCGCCGTCGTTATCTAAAAGATATTAATTCCAGAAATTACAATTTACGTTCATTTGCAGAACGAACAGCAATCAATACACCTATTCAGGGAAGTGCTGCTGATATTTTAAAAATAGCAATGATTCAAATGGATAGACGATTAAAAGAAGAAAATATACAAGCAACCATGCTTTTACAAGTTCATGATGAATTGGTGTTTGAAGTTCCTGCTGCTGAGCTGGAAAAGCTCGATAAAATAGTTAAAGAAGTAATGGAAAAATGTGTTTCTTTAACTGTTCCATTAATTGCAGACAGCAATTGGGGAAAAACTTGGTATGAAGCAAAATAAAATAAGCGGTATAAAAATAATGGTATTCTTTATAAATTGGATCGCTTTATTAGCTGTTTAAATCTTTTAAGGAAAGTAGAATTGGACTGAGACCATGGGTGTCTCAGTCCTTCTATTCACACTGGGTAGTGTGAAATAGTCTCATAAATTATTAATAAATTTATATATTGGAAAAATAAATAATTGCTTGATTAATTGATCTAGTTTAGTGAACTAGATAGATTCATGCACACATACATAATGAAGGACAAAAATAAAAAATTTTATAGAATCTATAAACAGAGGAGAATGAAATAGCATGCCTGAATTACCAGAAGTTGAAACTGTACGTAAAGGATTGACACAATTAGTTGTAGGCAAAACAATTTGTGAAGTTGCTGTTTTATGGTCAAGAATTATTGAACAACCAGAAGTAGAAACTTTTCAAAAACAATTAATTGGTCAAAAGATTAAAAGAATCGACCGTCGAGGTAAATTTCTAATTTTCAAATTGACAAATTGGGATTTAATTTCACATTTACGAATGGAAGGTAAGTATGAAACTCACCAAAAAGATGACCCTATTACCAAGCATACTCATGTGATCTTTACGTTTTCTGATGATAGTCAATTACGTTATTTAGATATTCGGAAATTTGGGCGAATGGCGCTTATTCCAAAAGATAAAAGCAATGAATATAAAGGAATTGCTCTTTTGGGACCTGAACCAACGCTTGAAACTTTCCATGTAGAAGAATTTCAAAAAAATCTAGCAAAATATCATAAAGCAATTAAGCCATTACTCTTAGAACAAAAACTGGTTACTGGTCTTGGAAATATTTATGTGGATGAAGCACTTTGGACAGCTAAAATTCATCCAGAAAAACCAGCAAATACATTAAGTGTTTCTGAGGTTAATCGATTACATAAAGCAATTATTGACATTTTAACTCAAGCTGTAAAGGCCGGTGGAACGACTATTCGTAGTTATTTAAATGCTTTAGGTGAAGCAGGAACCTTCCAACTAGCCTTAAACGTTTATGGACAAAAAGATAAGCCTTGTGCATGTTGTGCAACACCGATTCAAAAAATAAAAGTCGCCCAACGTGGGACACATTTTTGTCCTCACTGTCAAAAATTATAAAAAGGAAGAGAGAGCTATGTTATGCAACTGATACTAGGCATTACAGGTGGTATTGCAACAGGAAAAAGTACTGTAGTAAATGTCTTTAAAAAGTTTCATTATCCAGTTATAGATGGTGATTGCATTGCCAAACAGATCGTTGAAAAAGGACAACCGGCATTAACAGCGATTGAGCAAGCCTTTGGCAAAAAAATACTGAAAAAAAATGGTGAACTAGACCGTAAGTTACTTGGAGAGTTGATTTTTCACAATAAGGAAAAACGTAGGTTGTTAGATCAACGAATGGCACCATTCTTAAAAAAAGAAATCCTTAGACAAATTGCTGAAGCAAAAACCACAGATGCTTCTTTAATTGTTGTTGATTTACCACTACTTTATGAGGGACATTATGAAGTCTATATGGAAAAAGTGGCCGTAGTTTATACGCCAGAAAGCATTCAACAACAGCGATTAATGAAAAGAGAACAGCTAACAAAGGAAGAAGCGAGAAAAAGAATTCAAAGTCAATGGTCAATTGAAGAGAAGAAAAAACGAGCGAATATTTTGTTTGATAATAGTGGCTCTAAAATTGAAACTGAGCAGCAAGTAGTAGATTGGCTACAACACATTGGTAAATAGGAATAATTTGCTTATTAGTTATAAAGAGAATTAAAATGCCCATTTGAAGAAGTGTTACTTGTGAGTTCAATTAGAAAAAATGTAATGGTTGTTTTTAATCTTTTAATGGCTTATTTGTTTACTACTATCTTTCGTGTTTCATGTTATAATAAAACCGATAAAACTAATTTTTAGTATAGGTGAGGTGAATAGTTATGCGTTGTCCAAGATGTCATCACAATAATTCCCGTGTTGTTGATAGTCGTCAAGCAGAAGATGGTCGGGTAATTCGTAGACGTCGTGAATGTGAAAATTGTGGTTATCGTTTTACGACCTTTGAGAGAATCGAAGCCACTCCTTTATTAGTTATTAAGAAAAATGGTGAACGCGAAGAATTTAGTCGGGAAAAAATTTTGCGTGGTTTGGTTCGATCTGCTGAAAAACGACCGGTTGCCATGGAGCAGATGGCAAAAATTGTTGATGATGTAGAAATTAAAATACGTAATTTAGGAGAAAATGAAGTTTCTACCAATTTGATTGGTGAATATGTGATGGAAGACCTTGTTGATTTGGATGACATCGCGTATATTCGCTTTGCCAGTGTCTATCGCCAATTTAAAGACATGAGTGTATTCTTAAAGGAACTGCAAGATATTGTAGACAAAGCAAAATCACCAGATGATAAATTGAAAGAAAAGTAGAGGAAAACCGCGTTGAATAATGAACATCATGAAATTCAGCCAAAAACCATATTTCAAACAATCATTAATACTCCTTTAACTGATCAAGACAAGGAAATATTAACGTTTTTATACCAACCCATTATTGGTGCTAATGCTTTATGCCTTTATTTGACTTTACTTTCAGAAATTAATTCAACGACCGGACAAAGTGACTCCCTGTTTCATGTAGATATTATTACAACAACAGATATGGGGATAAAGCAAATCATGCAGGCACGCAAAAAATTAGAGGGAATTGGTCTTTTAGATACCTTTGTTAAGGAAGATATTGAGCTTGGATTTAACTATATTTATCAATTGAATCATCCAGAAACAGCTATCCGTTTTTTCAAAGATGAAATTTTATCCATTACTTTACTAAACGTAGTCGGTCAACGAAAATTTAATAAATTATTTGAACAATTTCAACCAAAGGAAATTAATCTAGCTGGATATGAGAATATTTCAGCAGATTTCAAAGAAATTTATTTATTTAATGAGGAACAAGTACTTTCCCAACAAGAATTTATCCAAACCATTCATCATCAATTAAAAAAAAGTCGTCCAAAAAGAGAGTTGACAGTTGATTCAGAGACATTTGATTGGAACTTTTTTTTAACACAGTTAACAAACTTTGGTATCCAACTACCAGAAGATGAAGCTGACTTTAAAAAAATGGTACTATTATACCATCAAAGTTTAGGGATTGATGAATTTGAAATGGCAAATTTAGCAGCTAAATCATTCGACTATTATACCAACCAAATTAATAGTCAAGAATTAAAGAAACAAATTAATCAAGCTTTTTACCCACAACAAAAACAACGTAAGATAGATCCATTCTATAAAGACATGAAATTATCTGAAGAAGAAAAAAGTAGCTATCGTTATAATTCGCTAAAACAGATGGAAAATTTTTCAGATTCAGATATTGCGGTAGTTATGGAGAGTGAAAAATTTGCACCGGAGATTTATTTAACGATGGTCAAGGAAGCATGTAATCTTTTTCCAACGAATATTGAAAAATATAATGTACGTTTTTTAGTCGAACATTCGAAATTGCCAAACAGTGTCATCAATATTTTAATTCATTTTGTCATTGTGATTGAGAAAAAAACAACGTTTGAATCAGAACATGCAAGTAAAATTGCAAATGATTGGGCAAAAGAAAAAATTTGTTCACCAGAAGAGGCAATTATTTATGTGAAACATCGGCAAAAAGAAAAACAGACAAAAATGAACACTAAAAAACCTTTCTATAAAGGGAAACAACAACACATACGGAAAGAAATTTTACCAGATTGGGTAGAGAATCCAATAAAAGAAAAGAAACTTTCAAAAGAGAAAAAAGCAGCATTGGATAGGCAGATTCAAGAATTTCTTAATCGAGGAGGTGAATCTTAATGGAAAACGTTGGACAAGAAATGAAACAACTTATTCAGGAACATAATTTTAGCCAACGATATAAAAAATTAATGGAAACTGCTTTGAATGATCCTGATGTTCAAACGTTTATTCAAAAACATAGAGAACAAATAACCGAAGAACAATTAAAAAGAAGTTATGCTAAGTTATATGAATTTGTCCAAGAAAGAAAAAAATTTCGATTAAATGATCCAACCATGCTGGCACCGGGATATGAACCAAAATTGGCATTGACACCTCGTTATATTGATGTTGTTTATGTACCCACCCAAGAACTGTTAGCCAAGCAAAGAGCAGAGGAAATTCGTCGACATATAAAAGCATTCGACATTTCAAAGGAAATCCAAACGGCAACGTTAAATAACTTTGATACCAGCTCTGAAGGCAGAATGGAAGCTTTAGCTTTATCGATGCAGTTCTTAGATAGTTATGAAAAAATGCCAAAAGCTTTTCATAAAGGAGTATATCTACAAGGCGTTTTTGGTGTAGGTAAATCTTATTTGCTTGGAGCAATTGCCAATGCTTTAGCTGAGAAGAATTTTACAACAACGATTGTTCACTTTCCAACTTTTGCAGTCGAAATGAAACAAGCGATTGGAAAAGACTTGGTGGGAGAAAAACTAACAAGAGTGAAAAAATCTTCCATTTTAATGATTGATGATATTGGTGCAGAAGCAATGACAAGTTGGATACGTGACGATATATTAGGAGTTATCTTGCAATATCGTATGCAAGAACAATTAGCAACCTGTTTTTCCTCTAATTTGAATTTTAAAGAATTAGAAAATCATTTAACAGTCACACAAAAAGGTGAACAGGAACCGCTGAAGGCCAAACGAATCATGGAACGCATTAAATATTTATCTAAAGAAGTTACTATGAGTGGTGAAGATCGTAGGTATCATTAATAATAAAATATAATTTTTAAAAGAGATATGTTATATTAATGTATTTCTTTTTCTTTGGATTTAACTAGGTGAACAACGATTAAAATAAGGTAACTTCATATATGTTATATTCTTTGTACTGAAAATTAAATAAAATAACTAAATCATTATCTTTAATTTTTTTAGTGTATTTTTATGAAATTCTTGTAAAATTCTTAAGAGTGTGTAAACTTAAAATTAAGTAGATAATTAAATTATTTGAGGTAAAAATTATGAAATTAAAAAAAATAGGAATAATATTTGGCTGTTTATTACTCTTAGGTGTTGGTATAATTTTTTTAAAAAATCTAGGTGAAAAAAAGGAAACAATTAAGGTCGATCAAAAAATACAAAAAATAATGACAACTAATATTCATACCTATTCACCAAAAAATAATTTTCAAACGCCAATCATCAAGGAACGTAGAGAACAATTATTGTCTTTTATTCACAAACGTTTATTGACAGAAAAAGGAATTACAACGAATTATTTAGATGGACCTAAACAAAAAGAGTTTGCAACCGGACATGAATTGTTAAGTGAGTCTGCTAGTTTGTATTTAACCCATTTGGCTTTTTCGAAAAATCAGCAAGCTTATGATGACTTCTATAAAAAAAACAATTCATACATTCTATGATAAAGGCCAATTTAGTTATCGTGTAAGTGAAAAAGGGAAAAAATATGCCATTAATGCCTCGATCGATGACTTACGAATTATTCGTTCACTGATCCAGGCACAAGTAGCTTTTAATGATGATAATTATGGGAAAACAGCGAGTAAACTAGGTAAAACATTTATAAAAAATTCTACCAATGATTATATCATTGTTGATTTTTATGATACGAGTATGAAGCAAAAGTCATCCGTCACTTCCCTTTTTTATGTCGATTTATTAACACTCGGACTTCTTTATCAAAAATTAAATATCCCAGCAACCTATTTACAACAGCAATATGAGTTAGTAAAAGATGGGTATATCTCTGATACATTTCCTTTTTATAAAGCAAACTATGATCATAAGGCTAAGCAGTATAGTCAGACAAATATTAATATTATTGAATCACTTTTAACTATTTTCCATTTAAGTGAAGTAGGTTTGCAAAAACAAACAAGCATTGACTTTGTTAAACAACAAGTGCATAAAGGAACGTTATTTAATTCCTATGATGAAGATGGTATTCCTGTAGATAAAAGTCAGTCTGCTGCCAGTTATGCACTAGCAGCACTTATTGGATCAACTGTTGGTGATAAAGAATTGTATGATCAGGCGATTCTCGTATTGAATAATTTTCAAGTAAGTGATAAAGACAGTCATCTATATGGTGGATTTGGCGATCAACGAACAAATAAAGTTTATTCTTATGATAATTTAATGGCTTTATTGGCCTATGATGTTTAAGGGAGGAGAAAAGTTGACCATTTTTATTCAAAAAATCAAAAAACTTTTTGAACTATTTTCTACTTATATTACGCCGCCAATTTTTGCCGTTCTTTTTATCGGTATACTAACTTGTATTTTATTATTTATCTCGCCAATTAATGGATTAGCTGACAATGGTCAATATTTTTATGTTTTAAATAGTAATAGTTTATTTATTAATAATCCAAATACCTATCCATATGCTGATTATTTTCAAAAAACTTATGGAATTATGCAATATTTTAATCAAACATCGACAAAATTTGTTTCTGTACAACAATTGTTTATTACCTTGGCAATTTGGTTAAATAAACTATTTTTTAGTAAAACTGTTTTCGATATTCGTTTTTTAGGTATGGTTTACTTAATCTTTTTTTTACCAGCTATTTATTTATTAATCAAAGGATTAACGGCAGGTGTATCCATTCAAAAAAGTTATTTGATGGCTTTATTGGTCATTTTTATTTTGGGAGATGCATCTTATACCATTTTTTTTAATTCTTTCTACAAGGAAGCTGTTAGTTATTTAGCTTCTTTATATATCTTTGCTTCTTGTATTTATTTTTATCGAGGGACCAAAAAAAGAAAAGAGAAAGTAGGAATGCTGGTTCTATTATTGATAAGTTCTATAATGCTTATTGGAACGAGTCATCAAGAATATATACTGGTTATTGGATTGGTAATTGTTGGAATTGGTCTGTTTAAATATATGAATACACGTGCATCTCGCTTTTTTTTATCATTTTTATTGCTGTGGATGTTGGGAACTACCTTATTAGCTACTATTTTTATACCTAATCCATTTCAAGAACAAGATCTTTATCATAGTTTGAGTAGAGGGGTTATGTTGGAAACGGATAAGCCTGATAAACGACTTAGTGAAGGGAAAATTAATCCTCAATATGGATTAGAAAAGGGAACTTCCTATCATGAAAATTATAGTCCAGTTTCACCTAAATCGTCACAGGTGAAAAAGAATTTATTAAATAAAACAGGATTGTTTTGGATTTTAAATAATTATCTTCATCATCCTAATGAATTTCAAGCAATGCTAAACTTAGATATGCAAGATATTTATTTTGTTAAACCAAAAGAACTAGGTAATTATGAAAAAACGAATCATTATAAACCAAAGCAACAAGTAAATTTTTTTACATTATATAATCGGATATTAGTGGTGATTCAAATCTTGTTCTCCACTTATTTTTAGCTTCTTTTTATATAGATTGTCTTACAATACTTTTGTTATCCGATATTCTTGGGCAACGCGTTTGGTCAGATGATCAGGCCAATGAGGAGGAAATTGTTTCTTATGAAAAAAATTAATTTTATCAAATTATTTATTTTTTTAAGTCTCAACTATCTTTTCTTTCATTGGTTTTTCTGTACTCCTTGTCAGGCAGTAGAAATACATGAAGGAAATCCAGAGAAGATATTATTGGTGTACGATAGTTTAAACGTGGCTAATGGCAAAGAAAAAGACATAGACGCCCTTCAACGATTACTAACAAGTTTCGGTGTAGAAGTTCAATCTATGTTGGTTGATGAATACAGAGCTAAAGAATTGTTGAATGGCGGATATTCTGGTTTAATTACCATGATCAATTGGCCAGATAAACCGCTAAAAAATGCTGATTTTTTAGCAGATAGAAAGGTATTTTCTAAGAAAAAATTGCATATTGGTTTAAATATGACCAAAGAAGAAAAACAAACATTTACAGCAAACTTCCATGCACTAAGTCATAGGCAGTTTATGTTAAAAGATAATCAACACTACTATCAACAATTATTAGATTTTCAGGATCAATCTCTAGTCGCCGAGGGAGGAGAAGGTCAACAGTTTGGAAAATTAGTCACACAGGAATTAACAACTAAGGAGTATGATTTTGGCCTAATTGAGAATCAGCAAGGATTCCTTCCTATGTTTAGTCATAAAGGTGCGATCTTTTTACAGAGTGCAGAACTTATTGGAAACTGGCTAGGTAAATCTACACCTAAATTTCCAATTTTATCTATTGAAGGCTTCAATCCTATGAAAGATATGCAATTGGCACAACAATTCAGAAAACAATTAACAAAACTTTCTTTTCCTTATATTTTATCAAGTACCAATGTTAATCTAAATAATACCTTACATCCTTATAAGGTATTTACAAATGTATTAGCTGCATTTGAAAGTGCTGGAAATGTATTTCTTGCAACACCAGTAGTAAATGACGTCAAATCAGTAGACAATCAATTATTAACACAAGAAATCGAGCAACAAATAAGTTTGTTAATTGAAAGAAATATTTATCCAGTCGGTTTAACTATACCAGGTTATTGGAATCAAGATGAATACTATCAAAATAGTGCTTTATCTATAGCAAATACCATCATTCTAACAGGCAGTTCAACAGATGAAATCATTTATCAGAAAAAAAGCAATCATTCATTAACGTTTCAAACAGCTTTTTTTAGTTTACCATATAGTGATCTAGCAGGAATAGAGTGGAAAAAGAATGGGAAACAATCTGATTATAAGTTCCCTATGTCAACCGTTTTAAGTTTTCCATTTCCAGATACAAAGAAACAAATCAATCAGGTTATTCATCAAATCAAGGTAGCTCCCATTATTTTTACACGCTTGAGTAATAATCGGCTTGAATTGCAAACATTAACCCAGCATATTGAATTTAAAAATAATCGCTTATATTTAAATGATAAATTGGTCAATCAATTGGATGATATAGAAGAAATAAAAGTAAAAAAAATGAATACAAATGGCCATTTTGTTCGTTTTTTCTCAATAACTAATTTTGTATTAATTGCTACTATCATTATTACTTTGTTGGTTTTATCGATTCTTTTTTTAATTGGTCGACGAAATTATCGTTCAAAATTTATTAGAGAAAGGAGGGAAATTAAGAAATGACATTTATGGATATAGTAATGTTAATAACGATAATTATTATTTGGTCTTTACTAATTATTAATATTTTATTGGTCATTGCTGGTTACATCTATTTTTTAAAGACGGATAAATTACTTCCTCCTGAATTAGAAGACGAAAAAGCACCTTTTGTATCTATTATGGTACCTGCACATAATGAAGGAATTGTTATTGTACGAACGGTAGAGGCTTTACTGAACTTTAACTATCCAAAAGATCATTATGAAATTATTGTAATCAACGATAATTCTACAGATAATAGCAAGGAATTATTAGCAGAGATTCAAGCAACAACTTCTGAACAATTATTAAAGGTAATCAATACAGATAATGTAACAGGTGGTAAGGAGAAATCTAATGCACTAAATATCGGATTTAAAGAAGCAAGGGGAGAATTTATTGCGATTTATGATGCTGACAATACTCCTGAACCGAATGCACTTCGTTATTTGGTAGGAGAATTGGTTAATGACCAAGAATACGGGGCAGCTATTGGAAAATTTAGAACAAGAAATAGGAATGTAAACTTGCTAACTCGTTTTGTTAATATTGAGACTTTATCTTTTCAATGGATGGCACAGGCAGGACGTTTTCAGCTATTTAAGTTATGTACTATACCTGGAACAAATTTTATTGTTAGACGAACCATTCTTGAAGAAATTGGTGGTTGGGATGAGAAGGCTTTAGCAGAAGATACAGAAATTAGTTTTCGAATTTATATGATGGGCTATAAAATTAAATTTCAACCAAAGGCAGTTACCTGGGAACAAGAACCACAGACATTGCCGGTTTGGTTTAAACAACGGACACGTTGGGTAAAAGGAAATATTTATGTGATTGTTAAAAATGCTAAATTATTATTTAATCCGCAAGCTCGCCGAATCTGGTTTGATATTTTTTATTTTTTATCGGTTTACTTTCTTTTAATGACATCTTTAGTGTTATCCGATATTATGTTGATTTTATCCGTCTCTGGTTACCTACATACAACCCTTGAAGGATTTAGTAATTCCCTATGGTTATTAGCGGTAATTTTGTTTATTTTTAGTACGTATGTTAGTATCACAACAGAAAAAGGAGAATTAAATCTACATAATTTGTTAATCATTGCTTTAATGTATATTAGTTATAGTCAAATGTGGCTAGTAACTGCTGCCTATGGTATGGTTATGTATATTCGTGAGGCGATCTTTCATAAAAAAACACCAAATAAATGGTATAAAACAGAACGTTTTAAATAAAAAGGAGGGGAATGAATGAAAAAGCAACATATATTTATCAGTTTTTTATTCATTTTTATAGTAACTATTTTTAACGGAAGTATACAAGTATTTGCTGAAACAGCTGAACAATCAAATCACACTTTTACCCAACCTTTTCAAAATACAGCAACTTCTTTGACAGGGACTGCAGTAAAGGCAACAACCTATTTTACACGTATTGACTATTGGAAGGTAAAAAAAGCAACGTTTAACTTAAGTTATGCAATTACACAACTGGCTAATAATCAAACGTCCAATTTGACAGTAGCTGTTAACGGTGTAAAATTTTTTTCTTGGCATCCAGAGAATAAAAAAGGAATGCAACAACAATCTATTGATATTCCACTGGCATTGATTAAGGATAACAATACTTTGACCTTAGAAGGACAAATTGTTAATCAACCAGAAAATGATACAGCCACCTTGCTTCAAACACCAGCAAACTGGCTAACGATTGAAGATAATGGGATGAATGTCAATTTTCAATATGATTTAAATTTACCAGAAAATACCATTCATTCTTTCTACAATCATTTCAAAGGCGCTGATACAATTGCTAATAACCAAAGCATTATTTTAGTTCCTGATCAGGCTACAGCAGCTGAACTTTCAGCAGCTACCTATTCTTTAGCAGGTATTTCACGAACAATGACAACGAGTGAATCATTTTTGTCTATAGATTCTTGGCATCACTCACATCAACAACCTTATCAAATCTATATAGGAATGTACAACAGACTACCAAATAAATATAAACGTGAAATAAGTGAAAAAGGATTAGAAAATGAAGCTGTATTAAGGCTTTTTAATGATAACAATCAACATGTATTGGTGGTTACGTCTAAAGATGAAGATCGATTGATTGAAGCCGGCCGATATATAGCCAACTCAGAATTAATGACAGAGACAGAAAAAATGGAAAAGAGAGTCACAAGTCAAACAGATACGTATACTTCTAGTCTTGAATTTGATGGAAATTATCCATTAACCTCTACTGGTACTTACTTGTCAGGTCCAAATCATCAAGAACAAGCTTATTTTGTTCACCTACCGATTAATCATAATAATGTTAATGGTAGTTCTGTTACAATAAACATGAAATATGCAGATAACTTGGATTTTAACAATTCTTTAGTAACAGTCTATGTGAATGATCGACCAATTGGAAGTAAAAAATTAACCAATCAAAAAGCAAATAAAGATAAATTAACCGTTCAATTTCCAAATGATTTGGAAGTAAATGATAGTTTTTTAATTAAAGTAGCTTTTGATTTAAATTTAAAAGATACAGCTGGATTAAATAATGCTAAAACTCCATGGGCTTATATTGAAAATACATCCAAAGCATTTATTCAAGCAGAAGAATTAAAAGATCGCTTGTTTACAAATTATCCAAATGTTTTGATTCAAAATCAAACATTTGCAGATTTAGCCGTTATTTTACCAAAAAAATTAGATAAAAATTATTTTAATGTTTTATCTAATTTATTTACCTTAATTGGAAAGTATGCACAGAGCAACGTAGGAGAAATTAACTTTTATAAAAAACAACCTCAACAGCAAATTTTAAATGATCATAATTTAATTGTCATAGGAACACCTAAAGACAATCAAATGATTCAGACATTAAATAAAGATCTATATTTTAAATATACGAAGGATTTTTCAACCTTTTCTTCAAATGAAAAATTAAGCATTGAGCAAGATTACGGGAAAGAAATCGGAACAGCTCAACTACTATCTTCTTCCTATAACACTCAGGCAGTTGCATTGGTTCTAACTGGGGCTGATTCTGAAGCAGTTAGATTGGTTTCTACCCAATTAAACGCAGAGAAAAATTTGTCCATCTATAAGGGTTATGCAATTGTAATAGATAAAAATTATCGTAGGTATGATTATCGATTTAAGAAAATAGCTCAACCAAAAAGAAATAAGGGAATTGTACAATTAATTACAGATGGCCAGCAACTATTAATTTATGGTTTAATTTCTTTATTAGTCTTACTGATTATTGGAACTAGCTTCTTCTTTGTTATTAGAAGAAATAGAAGGGAAGGATAAATAACAATGAACACTAACCATAAATTACATTTATTAACAGATTTATCTTTATTATTTGAAGTGTTATTATTGATAGTAGTTTCCATTTTTATGGGTACGCATGTGAATCCTTTCTTCTTTAATCTAATTTGTTTATTAGTAACCACATTACTCATTCTAATTACGTATTTTGCTGGATTGGTACCTGGACTAACTTTTTGTGTCATTTTCATTTTTGGTCAAATTGGTTATGTCGTCTATAATTATATTTATAATGATGTTTTTTACTATGGTTCATTATTTTGGCAAATAATGCCATTACTTTATTGTTTATGTATTTATTTGGTTACGTATCAAATTAAAAAAGCTGAAAATCTCATAAATGAACTCCAAATCAATAGAGATCGTTTTAGTGTTCTAGATAATGAGACAAATTTAAGAACCATTCGTATTTATACTGATGATTTTGCATTTTTATCAAATGTAGCAATTAAAATTAAGCATCCTTTGTACATTGTTATTATTCAAATTAGTTATTGGGATAGTGTAAAACGTTTAATAAATAATGAACAATTGAAATTATTATTACATTTAATTACGAATGCAATTGAAGCAAGTAAGGCAGAAGCCTATATTGTCTACATGATTGATCACACCAATCCAACTTGGGCTTCATTAACTTTTGCAAATGAAAATCAAATAAAAGTATTTAAAGAACTGGTCAAAGAGAATTTTGAAGAACAATTGCTTTATTCAGAAGCATTAGCACACCTAAATATTGGATTGGTTATTAGTTATTATAAATATGATTCAGAAGAAGTAAAAGACGCTGGAGATTTCCTAAACCTAGGTATCAATGCTCTTCAGTACGATGTATAAGATAAAACAGGTGAATTATCCAGTGATGGAACAAATTTAAATGAAAAGCTGATAACTGAAAAAATAGTGATTAAAATTAGTTTTCAATTATTAAAGAAGCAATTCTGATCTATTTTTTTAAATAAAAGACTAAATATAAAACATTCCTACTCTGAGAATGCTTGTTTTAGTCTTTTTTTGTTTTGATTCCTGATTGATAAAAAAATTTGAAACGATTAATATATCCATTATTCCTATGAAATTGAACAATGGTAAAAATATTGTGGTCAAAATCTATGTAGATAGCTATTTTTATTTTAAAATGGTAAACTGTTAAAATGAAAAGATCGATCGTTAGATTAACTAAAGGAGCTAAAGATGAAATTATATTTTACACGACATGGGAAAACAGAATGGAATGAAGAAATGCGCCTTCAAGGAATGCATGGCGATTCCCCTTTATTGCCCACTAGTTATGAAGAAATTCACGCATTGGGTTCTTATTTAAGAAATATACCTTTTGAGAAAATTTATTCAAGCACTTCTTTAAGAGCTAGAATTACTGCTGAAGAAATTAATAAACAACTCCTCAATCCAGTTGAAATTATTTATACAGATCTATTGAAGGAACTTGGGCTTGGTGAATTGGAAGGACAGCTAATTTTTGAAATGAGACAATTACATAAAATAGAAATGGATCATATGCGTTACCAATTGGATAAGTATGATCCAGCTCATTTTGCTGGTGAACCAATTGAAGAAGCGATTGAACGGGTAACTAGCGTTGCCTTGGAAGCTGTTGAATCAGGTGAAGGCCCTTTCCTATTTGTTGGTCATGGGGCATCGTTAACTGCAGCTATTCAATCAATGTGTGGAAAATCACTCAGTGAGTTAAGAGAAATGGGTGGTTTAAAAAATAACAGTTTGTCTATTTTAGAAACCGGATTACCAAAGTCCCGTTTACCTTTCAAATTAAAAAAATGGAATGACCATTCATTTTTAACGGACTGATTTTAACAAATAGAAGGGAGAGTCATCAATGGATTTGCTTTTTGATGGGGAAAAAGCCTACATTGTTGGTAGTGTAAAAGCCATCTTTTTTGAGAATCCCACCAATTTCTATAAAGTATTATTGATTCAACTGACAGAGACGAATACAGATTTTCTTGAAAAGGAGATTGTAGTAACAGGTAGTTTTGGTCAAATTCAGGAAGAAGAACTTTATCGTTTTTATGGGCATTTTGTTGATCACCCACGTTACGGACGACAATTTCAAGTAGATAGTTATCAAAAAGAAAAACCAACATCGATGAATGGTGTCATTAATTACCTATCAAGTGATAAGTTTCCTGGAATTGGTAGACGAACAGCAGAGAAAATTGTTGAAGTTATCGGCAAAGATACCATTGATCAAATTATTGCTCATCCGGAGACTTTAAAGCAAGTTCCAAATCTTAATGAAAAAAAACGTCAAGTAATTATTGAAGGAATTCAATTAAATCATGGTATGGAACAAATTATTGTTGGATTGAATCAATATGGATTTGGAAACCAGCTCTCCTTTACTATTTATCAAGTATATAAGGAAGAAACGCTGGAAGTTATTAAAAAAAATCCTTATCAGTTAGTAGAAGATATTGAAGGAATTGGGTTCAAGCGTGCAGATGCCATTGCGGATCAATTGGGAATGACGGCAGATTCAACAACACGTATTCAGGCAGCGATCCTTCATGTACTTTTTCAGCAATCTATCCAAACGGGAAATACCTATGTAAAAGCAGAAATTTTATTAGAAGAAACCATCGAATTATTAGAGAAAAGTCGTCCAATAGAAATCTCACATGATCAAGTAGCAGCACAAATCATTGAGTTAGTTCAAAAAGGAAAAATACAGCAAGAAACAACCGAATTATTTAATAATAGTCTTTATTTTGCTGAATGGGGCATTGGGACTTCTATTCAGCGTTTGTTAGCTCAAAAAAAAGAAACAACCTATGAAGCAGCCAAAATAAAAGATTCTCTAAGATTACTTGAAAAGCAATTAAATATCTCTTACGGAAAAATACAGCAAAAGGCGATAAAACTAGCGATTAAATCTCCCTTATTTATCCTAACTGGTGGACCAGGTACTGGAAAGACAACCGTCATTAATGGAATTGTTTCGCTTTTTGCAGAATTAAATGGTATTTCTTTAGATTTAAAAGACTATACACAAAAGACATTTCCAATTTTGCTGGCTGCACCGACTGGCAGGGCTGCAAAACGAATGAACGAAATGACAGGATTGCCTGCTAGCACCATTCATCGTTTACTAGGATTAACAGGTCGAGAAAAAAATCCAGGAATAACAGCGAAAGAACTAGAGGGCGGTTTGTTAATCATTGATGAAATGTCTATGGTGGATACTTGGTTAGCCAATACATTATTTAAAAATATTCCTACTAATATGCAGGTAATACTTGTTGGTGATAAGGATCAGATTCCATCCGTAGGACCAGGACAAGTTTTTTATGATCTATTGCAAGTAGATGAAATTCCTAAGATTGAATTAACAAAAATTTATAGACAAGAAACTGATTCAAGTATTATCGAACTAGCTCATGAAATTAAACAAGGTAAACTACCAGAAAACTTAACGATTAATCAAAAGGATCGCTCCTTTTTTAGGAGTGATGCATTTCATATCGAACATTATATAAAGCAAATCATTAGTAAAGCAACAGCAAAAGGTTTTACAGCACAAGATATTCAGGTTCTTGCACCAATGTATCGGGGAGCAGCTGGCATTAACGCACTTAATAAAATGATGCAAGGTATTTTTAATCCGGCAGATGGCAAAAAGAAAGAAGTTACGTTTGGAGAAACAACCTATCGTATTGGTGATAAGGTACTTCAGTTGGTAAATATGCCAGAGACAAATGTTTTTAATGGGGATATGGGTGAGATTGTCGGCATTGTACCAGCAAAAGAATCTGATGATAAAGTAGATGAATTGGTTATTCAATTTGACACGAATGAAGTAAGTTATAAACGAAATGAATGGAACAAAATTACATTATCGTATTGTTGCTCCATCCATAAAGCACAAGGTAGTGAATTTAAAATGGTTATCCTACCGATGATTCACCAATACAATCGGATGCTACAGCGCAATCTGCTTTATACGGCTATTACTCGTAGTAAGGAATTATTAATTTTATTAGGCGAACCAGAAGCCTTCCAGCAGTGTGTTGAGAATGAGGCAGCTACTCGTTTAACTCGTCTTAAAGAATGTATTCAAAGAGCAGATACCATGACAGTTTCTGAACGCTTGAAATTAGAAGCGTTTGAAGAAAGCTTAGTGAATTCCTCACCATTTGGTGAAAAACAAGTTACCGATAATAAAAATGATATAGAATTTACAAAAAATGCTAACAAATCTGCAAATAAACTGCTGACGAAAGAAACATTGACCCAACCAAAATCTGAGGTTGAAACTATTTCCTTATTTTCTGAGCCATCAGAATCAAAAATTCAAGAATCAAAACCTCATTTACTAACTATGGCATTAATTCAAGCAAATACAATTGATCCAATGATAGGAATGGATGGAATAACTCCTGATCAATTTGTCAAAAATTAGCTTGTTGCAAAAAAGGAAATAGTTAAGTTAGCGCATTAGAAAATTTTACTATTTTCCTTTATTTTTAACTATTTTATCCTAGCAGTAATCGAATATAGTCAATATAATTTTTTTATATTGACTATTTATATAATAAATTTTATAATATTAAGGTTGTAAATTAGATGAATGGTTAACACTCTAGCATTCATTACAATATATTTTGTTCAACTTAAGCAAAAAATGAATGGACAACAAGATGATTCAATATTGAAATAGCTTTTTTTGCTTATTCATTGAATTATGGGGAATGGAAAACAATAGTAAAATCGTTACAGACTGCAGTTCATCAACCATCCTGCATAACAAAACTTGGAGAAAGAGGAAACTTATGAAAACAATGACTAAATCAGAAAAACAATTACGTGTTATCGTAACAAATGGCATCATTATGGCACTTTACCTAGCATTGACAATTCTTGTTGCACCGATCGCTTCTGGACCTATTCAATTTCGAATTTCAGAAAGTTTAAACCATTTAGTTGTTTTTAATCGTAAATTGATGTGGGGCGTTCTATCTGGAGTGATTATTTATAATTTATTTTTTGGTTTTGGTATCATGGATGTCATTTATGGAGGGAGTCAAACATTGATTGCTTTAGGGATAACCGCCTTTTTACAAAAAAAAGTACCCAATGAGAAAATTCGTTTAGGAATAAATTGTTTGGCTTTTACAGCTAGTATGTTTTTAATTGCTTTTATGCTCGTACCCTCTGGCGGTAAAGCATTTTGGCTTACTTATGGATCGCTGGCATTAAGTGAGGCAATCATCATGATTATCTCTGCACCAATTATGTATTTAATTAACAAATCATTACAATTAGAAAATAGATTATGAAATAAAATTTTCTATCAATGTCATTTTATAGATTCTATGAATAAACAATAAAAAACTCTCCAAGCATTGAGTATTGATCAGATGCTGGAGAATTTTTTTATCTATTTATCAATTGATGATAGTTAGTTGACTTTTGCTGCTGCTTCGGCTGCTTTTACCATGTCTCTGAGTGGTTTTGGTGCATCCTTTTCAGCTAATTCTATACGGATTAAAATCAATTTATCTGTATTTTCTCTAGCCTGTGAGAAAGCTTCTAATA
The DNA here is from genome assembly GCF_000270185.1 of Melissococcus plutonius ATCC 35311. Lineage (NCBI taxonomy): Bacteria > Bacillati > Bacillota > Bacilli > Lactobacillales > Enterococcaceae > Melissococcus > Melissococcus plutonius. The sequence goes on along the minus strand of NC_015516.1, from coordinate 1,648,728 downwards.
ATTCATTTTCAGTGGTTACATAACGAAGTAAGTAATCGCTCTTCTTAGCACCAAAAAGTTGTGGAATCTTTCCATAGTCCAATTGTGCTACATCATTATAACTTTCATCCATGCCGTGAATAAATCGTTCAATGGTATAGCCACTATTTTCAATTAAAAGTATAATTGGATGTAGATTTTCCCTGAAAGCAAAGCCAAATTCCTGAATCGTCATTTGTAATGATCCTTCACCAATAGACAATATATTTCGACTAGTAGGATCAGCAACTTGACTACCTAACATAGCAGGAAAAGTATAACCAATAGAGCCCCATAATGGTTGAGCGTTATACCTAGCTTTATTTGGTAATTCATTCATCGTTAGGCCAAGAAATGATGTGCCTTGTTCTGCAAATAAAACTTCTTCTGGTTGGATAAAAGCAGCAACAGCAGTATCATAAAAATCTTGTGTTAATTTATTATCAGTGCCGTTTGGTTGATTAATCATTTTAGAAAATGCTGTTCCAGTTTTTATCGATGTAGAAATTGTTTCTTCTGAAAGTGCCTGGATCGTTGAAGCAAAATGGTAGGGTTGCTGAGCATTTTCTGTTTTACCGAAAAATCTCATATGATCTGCATTTAAAGCAATTGTTTTTGTATCATTAAAACTTTGAGTAAAATTACCAGTAACTAAATCAGTTAATTGAACGCCAAGTAAAAGAATAAGGTCTGCTTGATCGATGATTTCCTTCGTCATATGTTTAGAGAATGCACCGTTATATGTACCAATAAATTGGGGTAAAGACTCACTGACAACTCCCTTGCTGAATCCATTGTTTGTAAATGGTAGGTTGTTATTGACAATGAATTTTTCTACAAAATTTTCTAGCTTGAATCTTGCTAATTCATGTCCAATGAATATAATTGGGGATTTTGCTTTATTCAATTGTTCCATAATCAATTCAATTAGCATTGAATTTGTCTTCTCCATGGGTTCTTTGATTAAGGCTGGAATTTCATTTTTTATTTCCTGATTGATTTGAATTTCTGCAACATCCATCGGAATTGTTAAATATGCAGGTTGTCTTGTTTCAATCATTGTTTTGATCAGTTTGTTGATTTCTTCGACTGCATTTTCATGGGTTAAGTGTGCTGTATGAAATCCTAATGCCTGGTGGGCGGCTTCAAATTTTTTAAAATTACCATCTCCAAACGTATGATGAATAGGAGCACTTGCTTTTTGAACAGGTGTTAAAGGCGTTCCCACAATTTCAAGAACTGGAACGTGTTCTGCTTTACTGCCAGCAAAACCGTTTAAGGCACTTAATTCGCCTACGCCAAACGTTGTTACAAAGGCGGCAAAACCTTTTTTTCTTGCATAGCCATCTGCCATATAAGCGGCATTTAATTCATTGGCATTTCCCAACCAACGTAGATCTTTTCGTGAGGTAATATGGTCTAAAAAATTTAAATTATAATCACCTGGTACTCCAAAAACTTCATCTGCTCCTAATGCTTTAACGATGTCTAATAAATAATCTGCTACTGTATACATGTGTTAACCTCCATTTGTTTAACTAAATAATTAGAAATATTTTCTAGATGAATTAGTTAAATAGAAAAAATTTGATAACTATCTCTTATTAATATAAATATTTAAAATAATAATTATAAATTAGTTAATTAAATAAAATAAACTAATTTTTAAAAATAGTGAATAATCATTTTTAATAAGTGCATAGTAATAAAAATATAAGAGAAATATCAAGCTTTTTATATAAATAATTAAATAAAATAGAAAATTTAGAAGAGCTTATTCACTTCCTTTCTTAATTATTATATTACAATAAAATTATAATTGAAATACAATACAATAATTTTTCTAAAATAAATTTTTTCTAAATAATTTATTTTTATTAAAATATATTTATTTATTGTATTAATAAAATTATAAAATAATATATATTGAATAATTTATTGGCATAAAAAATATACCCATCAATCAAGATATAGCATTCAAAATGATGAAAGATCTAACGAAAAAATATTTATAAATCGCTCGCTTTAACTGAAACCTTTATTCATTATTTATTAATGTAACTTCAATAGATAGTATTATTTTCGATATCATTTATATTTCTAGACCAAAAAATCATAAAAATTTACTTGTCAATAATACTAGCTAGAGATAGTTCATTTGTTTGTTATTCATGTTATTTTTATTTTATAAAAAGTAATAGATAAAAGAATTTTTATCTATTATGGGTTTGCTTGTTCAATTATTTTTAAATTCTTCTTGAATATAGTTTAATTTTAATTGAAGTTGGTTGTTCTCATTTAACAAGTTGTGATAAAGTAATACAGTAGGAAATAAAGAGGAGTTTAGTTAGCTATGTATGAATTTAAAATTGGTATTTGTGCCACAGAACACGATAACTTTGTAAAAGAAAATCCTTTATGCAATTTGCTCCAATCTTCTGCCTGGGCACAAGTTAAAGACAATTGGCGATCAGAAATCATAGGTGTTTATGATGAAGGTGTATTGGTTGCTTCAGCATTAGTCCTTATTCGACCTTTACCTATGCATTTCACGATGCTTTATACACCAAGAGGCCCAGTCATGGATTATAATAATGCAGAACTAGTCAGATTTTTTATGTTAAATTTAAAAAAATATGGCAAAAAGCAACATGCATTGTTTATTAAATTAGATCCACCTATTCATTATAAAGATTTTCAATTAGGAGAAGAACAAACAAGTCATGCTTCTGCTGATACAATTATTCAGCATTTAAAGGAAAGTGGTGCTATTCATCAAGGATTAACGATGGATATGAAGGAAACCATTCAACCTCGTTTTCAAGCAAATATTTATTGTGAAAATTTTACAGATGAGAAATTACCTAAAAATACAAAAAAGATGATGAAAATAGCAGAAAAAAAAGGGGTTACTATTCGTCTTGGACAGGAAGAAGTCGTTGATGATTTTGCTAAAATCATTCAACTAACAACTGAACGTCAGCATATCTCATTACGAAATAGTGATTATTTCAAAAAATTATTAACGATCTACCCAGAGTCTGCTTTTATTATGTTGGCTGAGGTAAATTTAAAAGAACGTTATGAAGAAACAAAAAAAAGATATGAAGTAAACCAAATGGAGCTAGCAAAATTAAAAGAAAACCAAGTAAAAAAACGTCATAATTTAGAAGAATTGGAAACTTCATTGACACGAGAAATAGGGGAATTAGAAGAAAGTATGGCTTATTCTGGTGATACAGCAGTGATTGCTGGTGCTTTAGCTGTTACATTCGGCTCAACAAGCGAAATTCTTTATGCTGGGATGGATGAAAAATATAAACGATATATGCCTGCCTATTTAACTTGGTATTATGCCATTTCTGAATGTTTTGAACGTGGATGTAAAACTTGTAATATGGGGGGATTAGAAGGAAGCTTAAATGATGGATTAATTAAATTCAAAGCAAACTTTAATCCAACAATTAATGAATTCATAGGTGAATTCGATCTACCGGTGAATAGGTTGCTACTCAAAGCGAGTGAATATGCTTATAAAATGAAAAAACAAAAAAAATAAGCGTGAAATATTTCACGCTTATTTTTTGTTTAAACTTTTCGATTATGACAGAAAAATTGATTATCATTTAAGAGTAATTCTTATAGTTGAAAATTTAGTTTGTAGATATTTTTTCTAAGTTATCTATTTCTAAAATAAGCTATAAAAATAGTTTACAATTTATTTTAACATATTGACATAAATGATTTAAACTAATTGACTTATATTCATAAATCTCTTGACTGTTCTATAACTAATTTCTGCCTATAATTGATTATAGGCAGTTGGTTTCATTATACGAAATAAAATTAGACAAACAGCTGAAGTAATCATCCCTGCAATAAGTGCTTCTGGAATGCCCGATGTTACGATTGTTCCAATAATCGTCCAGTAAATAACATTGCCACCTTTACCCACTGCTTGAGCATAAGTATCAGCAAATAGAAAATAAATCATATTCATTACTAAAATCGTATTTGTTAGGGAACCAGCGATACCAGCAATAAATAAAGAAATGGATTGCTTTTTATTTTTAAATAACTTAGAGAGCCAACGATAAATAAAGTAAGGAACAACACCAATTAGAATTCTTGGAATAAAAACAATCAATAATGCTTTCAGACTGCCATGGTTTGTTCCGATAACAGGAATAAAAGGACTCAATACAAATGAAGTAGGCGATGGGGTAATCGTAGCACGTATCATGCTGATTAGTCCAAATGTTCCACCTAGCATACCACCAATTTTAGGACCTAAAATAATAGAGGCAATAATAACTGGAATATGCATTGTTGTTGGATTAATAACCCCTAAAGGAATAAAACCTAAAGGCGTAATCGCTAATAAAATTAAAATGGCTAAAAATAAAGCAGTTAATGTAAATTTTTGTGTCTTTCTCATAAAATACTCCTTAGTTCTTTCTTTAATTTAATGTTTTATGAATAATTTGACTAATTTCATAAACTTCAGCTAATGCCCCTCGACCGACATCTCCACAGGCAAGTAACGCTTCTTTAGGTTTAATTTCATGATAGCCAGCTTCTTTTAAGATGCCTAAATTTCGTTGGGTAATTGAATTTTCATACATATACGTATTCATAGCAGGTGCAATCCATCTAGGAATTTCTGGTTTTAGTGCTAAAGCAACTGTCGTTAACATATCATCGGCAATTCCATTTGCTAATTTGCCTATTGTATTTGCTGTAGCAGGTGCAATCAAAAAAAGATCTGTCCTTCTTGCTAATTCAATATGATTAATTTCAGCAGGTGTTCTTTCTTCCATAACATCTACATGCACAGGATTTTTAGATAATGACTGTAGAGTTAAAGGCGTGATAAAGGCCGTACTATTTTTTGTCATAATCACTTCAACTGTATAATTTAATTTTTTTAATTGACTGACAATATCTGCCGCTTTATAGGCTGCTATACTACCTGTAACACCTAACAAAATAGTTTTCATTTTTCATTTTCCCTCCATTTCTCTTCAACATTTTTAACAATTAGCTTAGCAATCTCCTGTTTTGTTTGAGCTATCTGGACATGTTTATTTTTATCGATTAAAAAGCCTTGATGTTGTTCTCCTTGAATCATTGTTAAATCATTTGCTAATACAAAATCACACTGATTTTTTTCTAAAGTAGTTAAGCCTACCTGGATCAATTCTTCTTTTGATACATCTACCAATAATTTAAAGCCGACAAAAACAGCACATGGTTGTAATTGGCGAATCATTGCAATTAATTTTGGATTTTTCTTTAAGAAAAGAACCAAACGATCCGTATCTGAATGGATTTTTTTATCTATCTGGACTTGTTTAGCAATGGTTTCAATCGACTGTGCAATAATTTCTGTTAAGTTATCATGAAGTAGTGATCTATGTTTGGAAAGTTGTTGAACAAGTCCTTCAATCAGGCGTTGTTCTGTTAGTGCTGTTTCTGTTGTAAAATCACTAACTGCCATACTGTGGATTACAGCATCAAACAGACATTGCTGTAATTGCTGTTTTAAAGCGTCTTCTAGATTTTTTGTAGTTTCAATCAAGAGAAGTGTTAAGTTTGTCTGCTTTTCAGGATGTTTTGCAAAAGGCGTCATAATATAGGTAACTTCATGACCTCTTGCTAGAAAGCACTCGGCAAGAGAATTTCCTAACTGACCAGAAGAATGATTCGTAATTGCACGAACTTCATCAATCTTTTCAGATGTACCACCAGCTGTAATCAAAACTTTCATTTGTCTATTCACTTCCTTTCTAAAAACAAATAATTGTGCGGCCAATATGTTGTCCAGCTTGCAATGAGGCAAATGTGTCTGGTAATTGTGCTAAAGTTATTTCATTGTATAGTGAAAAATGATCAATTTTTAAATCTGTTGCAAGTCGATGCCAAATAGCGATTCGCTTCTTTCTATCTATATTAACTGAATCAATTCCCAATAGTTGAATCCCACGCAGAATAAAGGGGAGTATAGTTGTATCCAACTGATTTCCTGCTGTATTGCCACAGATAGCTGAACTGCCGCCATAGGACATTTGTGGAAGAAGCGAGGAGGTAATCTGACCGCCAGTGGTATCAATAGCAAAGTCAATCGCTTGTTTGGCTAAGGGCTTTTTCCCTTGATTAATGAATGATGCTAAAGAAAGACAATTCGTTGTGCCCAGTTGTTTTAAAATGCTAAATGCTTCTTCTTTACGTGTAATTCCAGTGATAGAAGTATAGCCTAGTTTGTGGAGCATAGCAATAGCAAGACTACCTACACCACCAGTTGCTCCAGTAATAAAAATAGCTGCGTCTTTTCTGTCTACTAATCCTTGTTTTTCCAGCGTATCAATCGCCAATGCTGCAGTAAAGCCAGCTGTTCCATTGATCATAGCTTCCTTTAAATCCAAATGCTTAGGTAAAGGAATTACCCAATCTCCAGGAACTTGTATTCGTTCTGAGAAACCACCAGTATGCCAAACACCTAATCCATAACCGGTTACTAAAACCTTTTGACCCACTAAAATTTGTGGATGATTCGATTTTTTAACAATACCACTAGCATCAATGCCTGGAATCATAGGATAATTCTTAATAACGCCACCATTCAGCTGAGTTGCTAGAGCATCTTTATAATTTACAGAAGAATAGGCAACTTGAATTAAGACATCTCCTGAAGAAAGCTGATCAGTGGAAATGGTTTCTAACTGACCTACAATTGTTTCATCAATCTTTTTGACCATAAATGCTGTAAAAGATTCCATAAGTTTCTCCTTATTCATTGAATGCGTATATTTTATCATATTTTTAAGGGAAAAACAGGCACCTAAGTTGATGGGGAAATTTTAATAATTATTTAATGAATAGAAAAATAAGACAAACTTCCCTTTAAAACCAACTATTTTCCCAATGAATACGCTCACTTTGTGAGTTGGGTGAATGACAAAAAAGTATTCAAATAAAAAAAGGTTGCTATTTTTTTAGGTCCCATATACTATAAAGTTAAAAGTAAACTTAAAGTTTAGTGATAGCAAACTTTGAAAAATACATTGAATATTAAGAAGAAAAAATGGTGAATGTATATGGAGATTGGCGATCGACTGAGAAATTTACGCATACAAAGAGATTTAACACAAGAAGAATTAGGGGAACGAACAGATTTAACAAAGGGATATATTTCTCAATTGGAAAGAAATTTAAGTTCTCCTTCAATGGAAACTTTTTTTACCATTTTAGAAGTTCTAGGTGTCTCTCCAGAAGAATTTTTTAATGAACAGACGATGGAACAAAAAATTGTTTATCAGGATAAAGATAATACGCATTACTATGATGAAGAGAATGGATATGAATTAAGGTGGCTGGTGCCTGGATCGAATGAAAAAGAAATGGAACCCGTGTTAATTACTTTTATCAAAAATGGTGAATATAAAACTTTTGAACCTTCTTTATCAGAAACATTTGTCTATGTCCTTGAAGGTTCAATCACTTTACTGTTAGGAGATATTCAGTATCGTGCTAAAAAGGGAGAAACACTTTATTATCATGCAACCAGTGCTCACCAGTTAAAAAATTGTTCAAAAGGTAAAAGCAGAATTTTAGTAGTAGCAACAGCCTCTTATTTATAGAGAAAGTGAGGAATAAAAATTGGCAAAAACCATCATTTCATTTGAAAATGTCGTCAAGGAGTTCGATAATGAAAAAATTTTAAAAAAAATTAGTTTTGAAATAGAAGAAGGAAAATTCTATACCTTATTAGGACCATCCGGTTGTGGAAAAACAACGATTTTACGTATTTTGTCTGGTTTTACAGATGTAACTTCCGGAGATGTTTACTTTGACGGTAAGAAGATTAATCATATACCATCAAATAAACGGCAAGTGAATACTGTCTTTCAAGATTATGCGTTATTTCCACATATGAATGTGTTCGATAATGTTGCTTTTGGTTTAAAAATTAAAAAATTGCCTAAACAGCAGATAAAAAACAAAGTCAAAGAAGCACTTCGATTAATTCAGCTACCCGGTTATGAAAACCGAGAAATTAGCGAGATGTCTGGTGGACAACGTCAGCGGGTAGCGATTGCTCGGGCGATTGTAAATGAGCCGAAGGTACTACTTTTAGATGAACCACTTTCAGCTTTAGATTTAAATCTGAGAACCGATATGCAATATGAGCTACGTGAATTGCAGCAAAGACTGGGGATTACTTTTATTTTTGTTACACATGATCAAGAGGAAGCACTGGCAATGAGTGATGAAATTTTTGTTATGAATAAGGGAAGGATCATTCAAAGTGGCTCACCTGTTGCTATCTATGATGAACCGATTAATCATTTTGTGGCAAATTTTGTTGGTGAAAGCAATATTGTCAATGGGATTATGCGTGAGGACAATTTGGTCGAGTTTGTTGGCAAATGTTTTGAATGTGTTGATGGCGGTATGAGGGATCAGGAACCTGTAGAAATTGTTTTACGACCAGAAGATTTAAAAATTACAACAAAAGAAAAGGGTAAATTAGTAGTTACAGTCGATAACCAACTATTTCGAGGGATGCATTATGAAATTCTTTGTCATGATGAACAAATGAATGAATGGTTAGTCAGCTCAACAAGAAAAGCTGTTGAGGGTTCAGAAATTGGCTTGTTTTTTGAACCGGAGGATATTCATGTCATGCGTTTTAATGAATCAGAGGAAGATTTTGATGCACGTTTAGATAGTTATGAAGAATAAAAAACTGGAAGGAGGGAGACTGTGAAAACAGCACGTCGATTTTATTCCATTCCCTATGTGATATGGTTGGTTTTATTTGTCATTACACCGGTTTTCATGATTATTTATCAATCATTTTTTGATCAATGTGGTCATTTTACTTTTGATAATTATACTACCTATTTTACATCGACAACTTATCTAGGTATGACTATTAATTCTGTTTGGTATGCCTTTATTATCACGTTCATTACCTTACTCATTAGTTATCCTACAGCTTATTTTTTAACCAAATTAAAACATAAACAACTTTGGTTAATGTTAATTATTCTACCAACCTGGGTAAATCTTTTATTAAAAGCCTATGCATTTATTGGTATTTTTAGCATGCATGGTAATGTAAATCAATTTTTATCTTTTTTAGGAATTGGCTCTAAACAAATTCTATTTACTGATTTTAGTTTTGTATTTGTAGCTGCATATGTAGAGATTCCATTTATGATTTTACCAATTTTCAATGCACTGGAAGAATTGAATCCATCATTGATTAGTGCGAGTTATGATTTAGGTGCAAGTAGTCGAGAAACCTTTCGACGAGTAATATTTCCTTTGTCATTAACTGGTGTCAAAAGTGGTGTACAAGCTGTTTTTATTCCCTCCCTATCCTTATTTATGTTGACTCGTTTAATTGGCGGAAATCGGGTCATTACCTTAGGAACAGCGATTGAAGAACATTTTTTAGTTACTCAAAATTGGGGAATGGGATCAACGATTGGTGTTATATTAATTATGGCTATGTTTATTGTAATGATGCTCACAGGAGAAAAAAAGAGAGGAAGTGACAAAAAGAAATGAAAAAAAAATATACGAAATTCTCACATTTTTATTTGTTTTTCATTTTTGTCTTGTTATATCTTCCAATCTTCTATTTAATTTATTATTCTTTTAACAAAAGTAATTCTATGAATAAATTTACAGGTTTTACGTTTGCTAATTATGTTGAGGTATTTAACGACACACGATTATTGATCATTGTATTAAATACCTTTTTATTGGCTTTTTTATCTGCTTTACTCGCTACTATGATTGGGACCTTTGGAACACTAGGAATTTATTATACTAAAAAGCGAAATATACGTACGTTGTTGCTTGGTCTTAATAACATTCTTTTAGTTTCTCCAGATGTTATTACTGGCGCTAGTTTTTTGATTTTTTTCACGATTATTGGCTTTATTAATCTGGGTTTTTCAAGTGTATTACTTTCCCATATTGCCTTCAGTATTCCGATTGTAGTATTGATGGTTTTGCCTAAACTTCAAGAAATGAATGATTCGATGGTAGATGCAGCTAGAGATTTAGGTGCGAATAGTTTTCAGGTAATAAAAAATATTATTCTACCATTTTTATCTCCAGGAATTATTGCTGGTTATTTCATGGCTTTTACTTATTCTTTAGACGATTTTGCTGTTACGTTTTTTGTGACAGGAAATGGTTTTTCCACGCTTTCTGTTGAGATTTATTCACGTGCTCGACAAGGAATTAGTTTAGAGATTAATGCATTGAGTACTCTGGTTTTTATTTTTTCAATGCTACTGGTAATCGGTTATTACTTTATTAGTAAAGATAATAATTCCAAACGAATAAAAAAGATAAGACAAACAAATGATGAGGAGTTGAAGCTGAAATGAAAAAACTTTCCTCCTTATTCATTGGACTCATTGGAATTATTTTTATTCTTTTTATTGGTGTCTATCAATTAGAACAAACTAGTGGAATGGTTGGCAAAAATACTGTGACGATTTATAACTGGGGAGATTATATTGATCCTAAATTAATTCAGCAGTTTGAGAAAGAAAGTGGTTATAAGGTTGTTTACGAAACATTTGATTCGAATGAAGCGATGTTTACAAAGATTCAACAGGGAGGAACTGCCTATGATATTGCTATTCCCTCTGAATATATGATTCAAAAAATGATTAAAGCCAAAATGCTTTTGCCAATCGACCATTCAAAACTGAGAGGATTAACCAATATTCATGAGGCATTTTTGAATCAATCTTTTGATCCAAAAAATCGTTACTCCATTCCTTATTTCTGGGGAACATTAGGAATCATTTATAATGATAAATTTATTGAAAAAAGCAACATGCAACATTGGGATGATCTGTGGCGTCCTGAATTAAAGAATAATCTCATGTTAATTGATGGTGCCAGAGAAGTTCTTGGATTTTCATTAAATAGTCTAGGCTATTCTTTAAATAGTAAAAATAACGAACAGCTTAAAGAAGCTGCCCATAAATTAAATCATTTAACAAGCAATGTAAAAGCAATTGTTGCTGATGAGATAAAAATGTATATGATTAATGAAGAAAGTGCCGTAGCAGTGACTTTTTCAGGTGAGGCAGCAGAAATGTTGGAACAGAATAAACATTTGCATTATGTTATTCCATCAGAAGGTTCAAATTTATGGTTCGATAATATCGTTATTCCAAAAACAGTTAAGAATAAAAAAGGTGCCTATGCATTTATGAATTTTATGCTGCGTCCAGAAAATGCAGCTAAAAATGCTAAATATATTGGTTATTCCACACCGAATGAAGCAGCGATGAAATTGTTGCCCAAAAAAACGACTTCAGATAAACAGTTTTATCCAGACAATGCATTAATTAAACATTTAAATGTTTATAATGATTTAGGTGCTAAATATTTGGAAAAATATAATGATTTATTCCTAGAATTTAAAATGTATCGGAAATAAAAGATAAAAAATTAATAAAATTGTTAACTCTATGTATCTGTTTACTGTTAAGTTATTTTGAATTAAAAAATACTTCATCAAGTTTGTTTAAAAAATATAAGTGCTAAGAAGTTGAATATAGCTATAGGACGTGATGAAAATTATATCTATTTCTATGAAGAATGTTTTTTATTAGAATTAATGATCCCTTTACAAATAAGTTTAATTACTTTTAGTCATGGCATAATTGTAATGGAATAGTTATAGGTAGACAGAAAGAAGAAGCCCACATAGCAATAAAAATTAATAATAAACTACAATGAGAAAGAAGTAATAGCTAATATTTCTTGCTATTCATTAGTGAATTGAGATTTGAAAGTACAATAAAAAGTAGGAAATACCTACTAAAGCATATGTATAGATCATAATAAAGAATTTTTAATTGGTCTAATTATAAAATAGTTTTGTCGATTTTCTTCTTAAAAGAATGAAAAAAGCTAAACAATCGTTAGGTTAAAATAAAAAAAAGAATGCTTTCCAGAGAATATCTGAAAAGCATTCTTTTTTATTTCTATCATATATAAAGGGAAGAAAGAAAAGGAAATTATTTTTTCACCCATTCTTTAACTTGACTTTGATGTGTATCTACCCAATCACGTGCTACTTGTTTAGGATCTTCACCTTTATTGATTTTTAACATGACAGATTCAATATCTTTTTTAGTCCAATGGAATCTTTTTAAGATTTCATAAGCTTGTGGCTTTTCTTGTTTTAATCCTTTTCTTGTTATTGTATGAATGGATTCCTCGCCACCCATACTTCCTTTAGGATCATCTAAATATTTTAGATGATATTTAGCGAACATCCAATGTGGTGACCAACCAGTAATAACAATAGGTTGTTTATGTTTCATTGCCTGGTCTAAAGCAGCTGTCATAGCACCAGAAGAAGAAGTATCGACAGACCAATCATCTAAATTGCTATATTCTTTCTGAGTTTTTTCAGCAGCTGTAACTACGCCAGCACCTGGATCGATTCCTGTAATCTTTTTGTTTGCCTGATCTTTTAAATCTGTAATAGAATTTGTATCTTTCATATAATCAGGTACAACCAATCCAAGTTTTGCACCTTTTAGGTTTGGACCAAGAACTTCTAACTGATTTTTATATTGTTTATATTGTGCGGCATGTGTTCTAGGTAACCAAGCAGATGCTGTTGCGTCTGTTTCACCTTGAGCTATAGATTTCCACATAATTGAGTTATCTAAAGGTGTTAAATTAACGGTATAACCTTGGTCTTTTAAAACTTCTGCTAGAACATTCGTAGATGCAACTTCTGTATCCCATTCAACATAGGATAAAGAAATTTGTTTATTTTCCTTTGTTGAAGAAAACATTGTATAACCAACCGTTAAACACAAAAGAGAAGCAACAGTAGTTACACCGATAATTATTTTTTCTTTGGTGAGAAACTTTTAGCAGATTTTTTGTTTGGTGTTTCTGTCCGTTTATTTAAATATTGAACAAAACGGTCAATAATAATGGCCAAGATAACCAAAGCAACACCATTAACAAAACCATTTCCGACCTGTGCTCTTTGCAGTGCAGATAAAACACCACGTCCAAGACCTGGAGCACCAATCATTGACGCAATAACAACCATAGAAAGTGCCAACATTGTTGTTTGATTGACACCAGCCATAATGGTACTTTTAGCTAAAGGTAATTCCAATTTAAATAACTTTTGCCAGTTTGTACTTCCGAATGAATCAGAAGCTTCAACTAATTCTTTAGGGACCTGACGAATACCTAAATTAGTAAAACGTACAGTTGGTGGTAAGGCAAAAATGATGGAGGCAAAGACCCCAGGAACAATACCAATTCCAAAGAAAGCGACAGCAGGAATTAGATAAACGAATCCAGGCATTGTTTGCATAAAGTCCAAAATTGGTGTGATGATTGTTTGAACTTTATTATATTTTGCCATCAAGATTCCTAGAGGAACACCAATAACAATCGAAATAAAACTAGAGACCAAGACTAACGTCAAAGTATCCATTAAATCTGGCCATAAATTTTGGTTGTAAATAAACAATAGACCAATAAATGTAAATAAACTTAAGCCGAATTTCTTTTTAGAGACAATAAACGCAGCAATCGTCAATAAAACAATAAAAACTAATGGTGGAATAGCAGTTAATAAAGTTGTTATGCTATTCATTGATGCTTGTCCAGTGCTTTGTAAGAAACCGAATAAACCAGAAAACGTTGTTGTCATCCAATCTGTTAAACTCTCTATCCAAGTGGCAACAGGTAATTGATAATTAAGCATATGTATTCACCTCATTTTTTGTTAATGCTTCTAAGACGCTTCCACGTATTACAACACCAAGAAGTTTATTGTTTTCTGTAACTGCAACAGGTGTTTGAGCATTGTAAATGATTGGGAAGATATCATTTACTAACATATCTTTATCAATAGTTGGTATATTTGTATCAATATAATCACCTAAAGGTTGTTTATTCTTTTTCGCTTTCATGGCATCTTCTGCATGAATTACACCTTTTGGTTGTCGTTTCTTATCAACAGCTAAAAGCATACTGACTTCTTCTTGACGCATCCGTGTTAAAGCAACAGTTGGACCATCAAGTTCAACATTTGTAGTAAGTGCTGGTACCATAATATGTTGAGCCGTTAAAATCCTAGAACGATCCACATCCTCAACAAATGTACGAACATAATCATTGGCCGGATTTGTTAAGATTTCTTCTCCAGTACCAACCTGCATGACTTGACCATCTTTCATGATAGCAATTCTGTCACCAATTCTTAATGCTTCATTTAAATCATGGGTAATAAAGATAATTGTTTTTCTTACATTTTCTTGCAATTCTAATAATTCATCTTGCATTTCTCTTCTGATCAGTGGATCTAAAGCTGAAAAAGCTTCATCCATTAATAAAATTTCTGGATCATTGGCTAAGGCACGTGCTAAACCTACACGTTGTTGCATACCACCAGAAAGTTGATTTGGTAATTGGTCTTTAAAAGACAATAGATTAGAATTTTCTAGTGCTCGTTCAGCTTTTTCACGACGTTCAACTTTAGGGACACCACGAACTTCTAATCCATACTCCGTGTTTTCCAAAATTGTTCTATGTGGAAAGAGGCCAAAATTCTGAAAAACCATATTTAGTTTATTCCTTCTAACTTCTCTAAGCTGTTCTTTATCCAATGTTGAGATATTCTCATCATCAATAAAAATATCCCCAGAAGTTGGTTCGATCAAACGATTTAAAAGACGAATTAACGTAGATTTTCCACTACCAGAAAGACCCATAATAACAAAGATTTCGCCTTCCTTAACATCAAAATTTACATCATATACGCCAATTGTTGCGCCTGTGCTTTCTAAGATCTCATTCTTACTTTTATTTTTTTTAACCATTTCCAAAGCGGCTTTAGATTTTTTTCCAAATATTTTGGTTAAATGTTCAACTCTTACTTTTGACAAAATAAGTTCCTCCTTTTTTAACAAAAGTGACCACATAATAATAACATTGAGCGGTCACTTTGTCAAGTGCATATTGAAAGGTTTCATGAAAAGAAAGATTGGCCTTTTCTATTTTGCATAAAAGTGCCTTGTTCTATGTATAAAAACTAACTTGTTATTAACCACTTTGTGGATAAAAGAAATTTTGAACGCGCTGCAAGGTAGATTCATTTCCAACAAAATAAATAGTATCATCTACCGAAATTTTTGTATAAGGTCCTGGTGAAACAATCAGTTCATCACAATGTTTAATCGCAACGAGAGTTGCAGAAGTATTTTGCCAAAGATTCATATCACCAACAGTCATTTCTAGATGGGTCGCTTCTTCAGTAAGGGTAAAAGAAACGGGATGCAAAGTATTAATTGTATCAAAACGTTTGGTTTGTTCAACAAATGTATCTAAAATATCCGAAAAATAGTTTAATTCCTCTTTTTGTTTTTGTATAGATTCAATTAATTCTCCCTTTAGTTCTCTTAAAGAAAGCACATCCTTATATTGGGTCACAAATTCCCTTGCTTTATCGATTGAACTTACAAAAAAGCCACTACCATGTTTGGCTTGTACAATTTCTAAATCTACCAAAACACTCACAGCCTTACGAGCTGTTTCTGGAGAGACACCATATTGATTGGCTAATGTAGAACGAGCATGAATTTTGTCACCAATAAGTAATTTTTGATCAGCAATTTTACTGGCTAAATCAACTGCAATCATTTGATATTTAGGAGTTGTAACATTGATTTTTTTTGTTAGCATAATTTTCCTCCAATCTTCAAGTTTGTTGTTCTTCTAATTCTAAACTTAAATTTTCCCATTCATCTAATAAATCTTCTTGTTTATGCTGGTAATTTGATAATTTTTCAGTAAGTTCTGTTAAAGCTGGTGCATCATCCATAAAAACAGGATTTACGAGTTCAATCTGTAATTGATCAATTCGTTCTTCTAATTC
The DNA here is from genome assembly GCF_000270185.1 of Melissococcus plutonius ATCC 35311. Lineage (NCBI taxonomy): Bacteria > Bacillati > Bacillota > Bacilli > Lactobacillales > Enterococcaceae > Melissococcus > Melissococcus plutonius. Next base: position 1,632,746 of record NC_015516.1, on the reverse strand, counting down.
TGTTAGTTCTTCTTCTATCTGAGTAATTTTTCTTTGAAGAGAGCGTACTATTTTTTGTTGTTCTTTTTGCAAATAGAAATCATTTTTAGTGGGTGTGTCAACAGGCACATCAATTAATGACTGTTTTCCCAATAATTCGGCTATTTCCTCTTCTTCTTTTTTCTTTTCTAAATAATAATCATAATCGCCTAGATATAGTTTACAGCCATTTTCAGATAAATCAATAACCTTCGTAGCAACCCGATTGATAAAATACCGGTCATGTGAAACAAAAAGTAAAGTACCTTCATAATCAATCAAAGCATTTTCAAGAACTTCCTTACTGTCAATATCTAAATGGTTTGTAGGTTCATCTAGAATTAAAAAATTATTTTTATTCATGGCTAATTTAGCCAAAGCAACTCTAGCTTTTTCACCACCACTTAAAAGTGGAATTGTTTTTTCAACATCCTCACCACTAAATAAAAAACTTCCTAGTACCTTGCGAATTTCTGTTTCTGGCACAGTAGAATGCTCTGACCATAATTCTTCAAGAACAGTTTGACTGCTAGTTAGATTTGCTTGTTCTTGATCATAATAACCAATTGAAACATTGGTTCCTAATATTTTTATTCCTTTAATAAATGGCAATTGGTCCATAATTGATTTTAAAAGCGTTGATTTGCCGATTCCATTAGGTCCAACTAATGCGATAGCATCTTGTTTGTTAATATCAATATTGATTGAATCAGCCAGTATCTGTTGTTTATTGTAACCAATAGCAGCATCTTTCACTTGTAGAACAACATTTCCAGAAGCTTTATCAAAATCGAACAGAAAATGAGCAGATTTTTCATCGCCTATAGGTCGCTCCATTCGATCCATCTTCTCCAAAGCCTTTTGTCGACTTTGTGCTCGTTTAGTTGTAGAAGCGCGAGCGAGATTGCGTGCTACAAAATCTTCTAATTTATTGATTTCTGCTTGTTGTTTTTGGTAAGCTTTCCAATCAGCTTCAAGTTGTCCAGCTTTCAATTTTAAATAGTCTGAATAATTTCCTTTATAGTAGTTCAATTTTTTTCTACTTAATTCATAAACTTCTGTAACAATCTTGTCCAAAAAATAACGATCATGAGAAACAATCAACAAAGCGCCTGTATAGCTCGACAAATAGGTTTCAAGCCATGCGAGTGTTTCGATATCCAAATGATTAGTAGGTTCATCAAGTACTAAAATGTCGGGTTTTTGAAGGAGCATGCGGACTAAAGCTAATCGTGTTTTTTGGCCGCCCGACAATGTATTAATTGGTTTATGATAAGAATCTTCATAAAAGCCAAAACCATGAAGAATTGAACGAATATCATTTTCGTAACCATAACCATTTTTTTCTAAGAATGTCTGTTGAAGTTGATCATATTCTTTCATAATTCTATCCAAATTCACGGTATCAGTAGTTTGGCTAATCAGCTGTTCTAATTCATGAATACGATCTTCCATTTGAATAAGCAAATGAAAAGCTTGTTTCATTTCTTCCCAAATGGTTTTTTTTGAATCAAATCCGGCATTTTGTGCTAAATAACCAAGTGTAACCGTCTTACTCTTAGTAATTTGCCCCCCATCAGGTAATTCTACTCCTGCAATCATTTTAAGTAAGGTAGATTTACCCGCTCCATTTCTTCCGACTAAGGCAATTCGGCTATTTTTATGAATTTCCATTTGGACATTTTCAAATAATGTTTCTGCACCAAAATAACGAGAGACCCGATTCGCTTGTAATAAAATCATGGCTTTTCCTCATTTCTTTTTATTAAATTTAAGTGTAGCATAAAATAGATACTTTTTTTACTGCTCCTATGGTAGTATTAAAAGAAAAATGAAATTTTATATAAAATTTCTTTTTTCTAATTAGTAAAATTGCTTTTTAAGCAGTGGAACGGTATTATGAATTACTGAAAATTAATTTATTGATGGAGGTTTAAAGTGAAAGAACAAACGATCCCAAAAGCAACAGCAAAACGGCTTCCTTTGTATTATCATTATTTAAGAATTTTACATTATGCTGGCAAAAATAAAATATCTTCAACTGAATTAAGCGAAGCGGTACAAGTAGATAGCGCAACGATCCGAAGAGATTTTTCTTATTTTGGTGAACTCGGAAAACGTGGTTATGGCTATGATGTTGAGAATCTTATGAATTTTTTTGCTAAAACATTAAATGAAGATAAATTAACCAATGTTGCTTTAGTTGGTGTTGGGAATTTAGGAAGTGCCTTGTTAAAATATAAATTTCATCAAAGTAATAGTATTCGTGTGAGTTGTGCATTTGATATAGATGAATCTCTTATTGGTCGTATTGTGGATGGTATTCCTGTTTATCCAATAACTGATATGATTGAGCAAATTCAAGTTCAGCAAATTGAAATTGCTATTTTAACATTACCAGCAAGAAAAGCGCAAGAAGTTGCCAATCAATTAGTAGATGCAGGAATTAAAGGAATTTTAAATTTTACGGCTGTTCGTTTGGCTGTTCCTTCTGATATCATTGTTCAAAATGTTGATTTAACAAATGAACTACAAACACTTATCTACTTTTTACACAATGAACGTCAACTACTAACAACGAATAACAATGAAGAAAATGATGAATAAATAAAAAAATAACGGACAAAAGAATAAAAAAGAAAAGAATACTTTTCCAATAAACGCAAATTATCTAAGATAAATAAAGACTAACCTTTAGATTTTTAGCATCATTGGATCTGTTAATTCTTTTCTTTTTTAGTATCTTGTCTGTCATGTTAGTGTTCTAAAGTTTTCTATAAAATATCTATCAAAAGCATTTAGTATTTTATAAAAAAGTAAAACTAAGTATGAAATAAAAAAGATACCTAAAAATTTTCTAGTGAACAACTAACATAATAATTAATAGTTGTTTAATTGATTTTATAAAAGTATGAGATCAATTGAATAATAACAACTAATGTATTCATACCACAATGAGCAAGAATTGAAGTCCATATTCTCCCGGTTAATTTATAAATATAGGAAAAGAAAAGACCAATTGCAAAGTAGACAAAAAAATGTTGATCATTATGGGCAAGAGAAAAAATAGCTGAACTAATGATTGCAGCAAGCCAAAAACCTAGTTTTGGTTTTATAAGTGTAACCAAGGAACGTCTAAAAACGAATTCTTCCATAATCGGACCACAAATGACTGTTGCAATGATAAATATAGGACTATTTAAAATAAGACGAATAATATTTTGCGTATTTTGAGAAGTGTCAGGAGTCGTTTTTGTAATCATATATTCAAGTAATGTTACAATTGATTGAATGATCAGTGCAATAAAAATTCCACCTATTCCTAGTAGAAAGACAAATACGGATGATCGCATTGTTGCATTTTTTCCCAGTTCTGTAGGTTGATCTTTTTTATTATAGAGAAAAATAAGAAGGAGAGCACCTAAAAAATAAATAAACGTAAAAAAGGTAATTCTAATAGAAGTTGGAAAAATAACCAATAGAAAAGGAGAGAAAAGAACAAACAAATAAATAAAGATCATCCAAATACTAACAGTAAAATTATTTAGTTTTTTATGGATCCACTGATACATGAATTTGAATTCCTTTCGTTATAGATAACTATAATCTAGTTATCCTTTTTGTTGTTAATTACCAAAACTTATTGAAGCATTGGTCATTTTTGTTTATTCGAATTATCTAAGATCTTTATATCATAGTTTAGCATGAAAAAACAAAACATAAAATAGAATAAAATTTTTTCTTTACCTATTAAAAAAGACAAGAGTTCCAATTAAAAATTTTTATGAGAAAACAAAATTTAAGAAATTTAACATAAAAGGCTTGCAATATGTAAGAGAAATGAGTATTATAAATAGTGTGAGTTAGCACTCATGTGTTTCAAGTGCTAAATAAATTTTTTGGAGGGATTTATTGTGTTAAAACCATTAGGCGATCGTGTTATTATTAAAGTCGCAGAAGAAGAAAAAACAGTAGGTGGCATTGTATTAGCTTCAACAGCTAAAGAAAAACCACAAACTGGTAAAGTTATTGCTGTTGGGCAAGGCCGTTTGTTAGATAATGGAACCAAGGTTCCTGCGGAAGTAAAAGAAGGCGACACAGTCATGTTTGAAAAATATGCTGGTACAGAAGCGAAATATGAAAATGAAGAATATCTAATCATTTCAGAAAAAGATATTATTGGAATTGTAGAATAATTAATTAATTGATAAAAATAAAAACTAACTTTTGAGGTGAAGAAATTATGGCAAAAGAAATCAAATTTGCAGAAGATGCACGTGCAGCAATGCTTCGTGGTGTAGATACACTAGCAGACACAGTAAAAGTAACTTTAGGCCCTAAAGGTCGTAATGTTGTATTAGAAAAATCTTATGGATCACCTTTAATTACAAATGATGGTGTAACAATTGCAAAAGAAATCGAATTAGAAGATCATTTTGAAAATATGGGTGCTAAATTAGTTTCTGAAGTTGCATCAAAAACAAATGATATTGCAGGTGACGGTACTACTACTGCAACTGTTCTAACACAAGCAATTGTTCGTGAAGGCCTAAAAAATGTTACTGCTGGTGCAAATCCTTTAGGTATTCGTCATGGTATTGAATTAGCAACAGCAGAAGCAGTTGAAGAATTACATGCTATTTCATCTGTCGTTGATTCAAAAGAATCAATTGCACAAGTCGCTGCTGTTTCATCTGGTTCTGAAAAAGTAGGCCATTTAATTGCTGATGCAATGGAAAAAGTGGGTAATGATGGTGTTATCACTATTGAAGAATCTAAAGGAATCGAAACAGAATTAGATGTTGTTGAAGGAATGCAGTTTGACCGTGGTTACCTATCACAATATATGGTAACTGATAATGATAAGATGGAAGCTGTTTTAGATAATCCATATATTTTAATTACTGATAAGAAAATTTCTAATATTCAAGACGTTTTACCATTATTAGAACAGATTGTTCAACAATCACGTCCTTTATTGATCATTGCTGATGATGTAGATGGTGAGGCATTACCAACATTAGTACTTAATAAGATTCGTGGAACATTTAATGTAGTAGCTGTTAAAGCACCAGGCTTTGGCGATCGTCGTAAAGCAATGTTAGAAGATATTGCTATTTTAACTGGTGCAACAGTTATCACAGAAGACTTAGGTCTTGACTTGAAAGATACTACTGTTGACAATCTTGGTACTGCAAGCAAAATTGTTGTAGATAAAGATAATACTACAATTGTTGAAGGAGCTGGCGAAAGAAGTGCGATTGATGCTCGTGTTCAATTAATTAAGAACCAAATTGCTGACACAACTTCTGATTTTGATCGTGAAAAATTACAAGAACGTTTGGCAAAATTAGCTGGTGGCGTTGCAGTTATTAGGGTAGGTGCAGCAACTGAAACAGAATTAAAAGAATTAAAATTACGCATTGAAGATGCTTTAAATGCTACACGTGCCGCTGTTGAAGAAGGCATGGTTTCAGGTGGTGGAACTGCATTGGTAAATGTTATTGAAAAAGTTGCCGCTGTTGAAGCTGAGGGTGATATGGCAACTGGTGTGAAAATTGTCGTTCGTGCCTTAGAAGAACCAATTCGTCAAATTGCTGAAAATGCCGGTTATGAAGGTTCAGTAATTGTTGATAAATTGAAAAATGTTAAATTAGGAATAGGATTCAATGCAGCAACTGGTGAATGGGTAAATATGGTTGAAGCTGGTATTGTTGATCCGACGAAAGTAACACGTTCAGCACTACAAAATGCTGCTTCTATCGCTGCTTTATTGTTAACAACTGAATCAGTTGTAGCAGATAAACCAGCAGAATCTTCTGCAGCAGCACCACAAGCACCTGCAATGGATCCATCAATGATGGGCGGTATGATGTAATTACGTAACACTTCAAAAAAAAGAGTCTTGGCTTTCAAGACTCTTTTTTTTGATGCAAAAAATCAAAAAATTTATAATCGATAGTTAATTTATTTTAATAGTCTAAAGAAAATAGATTTTTAGAGTAAAATTCTAATTAGCTATTAAATTAAAAATAAAATTTTAAGTAAAGATAAAAATAATAAATAGCGGGTTTGTTAGAGGAATTTTATTTTTTGAATGAATAAAATGCCCATTTTTATCTTATTTGAATAAATATTTTTAGCATCTTTATAGAAAAAATGAAATATTGATATTAATTGTTAATGTAGTTAAATGAAAATTTAGCTATTTAGTAGAAAAGTTTTTACGTAAAAGATTGCAATTAAATAAAGTATGTTGATACAATAAGGACAAAATAAAACAATGATTATTTCAGAAAAAAATAGGTTTTTATTCATAATTTTGATACAATAAGAATTGAGAGGAAGTATAAAAATTGAAAAATTTATTTCAAAAGTATAAAGAACTTATCGCCTATCTAGTTTTTGGTGGATTGACGACAGTTATTAATATTGTTGTATTTTTTATTTGTCAAAACATACTAGCAATTGATTATAAAATAAGCAATGCTATTGCTTGGTTTTTATCTGTTTTATTTGCATTTATTACAAATAAATATCTTGTTTTTAAAAGTAAACAAAAAGATAAACGTTCCTTTATAAAAGAGATGGCACTGTTTTATTGGTATCGATTTGTATCTTTTATTATCGATATGGGAATGATGATTTTCTTCGTTGATTTACTTCATACAACAGATATGCTAGCTAAGGTCATTACCCAAATAGTGATCATTATTATAAATTATGTCTTTAGTAAATTATTTATTTTTTCAAAGAAAAAAGACATTGATGATAATCTATAATGATAAAACAATTTATGTTATTTAGTGAAATTGACCATTTAAAGTAGGCCTGTTGAATTGAATAGAAGAGATGGGAGCAAAATTATGGAAAAAATCTACACAGATGATAGTCTAACTTTACATACGGACCTTTATCAAATTAACATGATGAAAACATACTGGGAATTAGGAAGAGCGGATTTACATGCTGTCTTTGAATGTTACTTTAGAGATATGCCTTTTAATCAAGGATATGCCATTTTTGCAGGTCTTGAACGGTTGGTTGATTATTTGAAAAACTTAACATTTACTGATACAGATATTGAATATTTGAAAGAAGTAAAGGAATATCCAGAAGATTTTTTAGACTATTTAAGAAATTTTAAATTTCAATGTACGGTACGTTCAGCTTTAGAAGGAGAAATTGTTTTCAATAATGAACCGTTGGTTCAAATCGAAGGACCCTTGGCTCAATGTCAATTAGTTGAAACAACCTTATTAAATATTATTAATTTTCAAACTTTAATTGCTACAAAGGCTGCAAGAATAAAGTCAGTTATTGGTACAGAACCTCTTTTAGAATTTGGTACACGTCGTGCTCAAGAACTTGATGCGGCGATATGGGGAACACGTGCTGCTTATATTGGTGGAGCAGATGCTACTAGTAATGTTCGTGCAGGAAAAATATTTGGCATGCCTGTTAGTGGTACCCATGCTCATTCACTCATTCAATCTTACGGAAATGATTATGATGGATTTATGGCTTATGCAAAAACACACAAGGATTGTATTTTTTTGGTAGATACGTATGATACATTGAAGTCAGGAGTACCTAGTGCCATTAAAGTTGCTAATGAAATGGGCGATAAAATTAACTTTTTAGGTGTTCGGATTGATAGTGGTGATATGGCTTATATTTCAAAACGTGTCAGAGAACAATTGGATGAAGCTGGATTTTTCGATGCTAAAATCTATGCTTCCAATGATTTAGACGAAACTACAATTTTAAACTTAAAGATGCAAAAGGCCAAAATTGATGTTTGGGGAGTTGGTACAAAATTAATTACGGCATATAACCAACCTGCTTTAGGAGCAGTATTCAAATTAGTATCTATTGAAAACGCGGATGGATGTATGGAAGACACAATTAAATTATCCAGCAATGCAGAAAAGGTAACTACGCCTGGTAAAAAGCAGGTATGGCGCATTACTCGTCTATCAGATAGAAAGTCTGAAGGTGATTATATTACACTTTGGGAAGAAGATCCCAGAAAACAAAAAGAGATCTATATGTTTCATCCAATCCATACATTTATTAATAAGACGATTCGTAATTTTGAAGCAAGACCTGTGCTTCAAGAGATATTTATTGAAGGTGAATGTGTCTATTCTTTGCCATCACTTGATGAAGTGAAGCACTATGCAAAAGAAAACCTAGATTCACTTTGGGAGGAATATAAACGTGATTTAAATCCACAAAAATATCCTGTAGATTTGTCAACGGAATGTTGGAACCATAAAATGAATTTAATAGAAACAGTCAGAAGAAATATACAAACGATAAATGAATAATTTTTAGGAAAGTAGAGGATACAGAATGGAACCATTGCAGAAAAAAATTATTGATGAATTGGGTGTCAAAGCTAAAATCAATCCAAAGGAAGAAATTCGAAAAAGTATTGATTTTCTAAAAACCTATTTATATAAAAATTCATTTCTGCAAACATTCGTTTTAGGAATCAGTGGTGGACAGGATTCAACACTAGCTGGGTGTTTGGCACAATTAGCAATGGAAGAAATGCGTAAAGAAACTCAAAATAGTCATTATCAATTTATTGCAATTCGTCTTCCATATGGTACGCAAGCAGATGAGGAAGATGCCAAACAGGCAATTGCTTTTATTCAACCCGATCGTTCACTTTGTATAGATATCAAACCCGCTGTCGACGCTGAAATTGCTTCGTTAATTGAAGCTGGAATAATTATCAATGATTTCAATAAGGGAAATATTAAGGCTAGGCAGCGAATGATTACACAATATGCTGTTGCTGGTGAAACAGTTGGGGCAGTTATTGGAACAGACCATGCAGCTGAGAGTCTAACTGGTTTTTTCACAAAATATGGTGATGGTGGTACTGATTTATTACCAATCTTTCGATTGAATAAACGTCAAGGAAAAGCATTATTAAAGGAGTTACAAGCACCAGCTAGCTTATATAATAAAATACCTACGGCTGACTTAGAAGACAATCAGCCATTATTAGCAGACGAAACAGCTTTGGGAATCACTTATGAAACAATAGATGATTATCTTGAGGGGAAAATTGTTTCAGAGAAAGCGCAACAAAGGATTGAAAATTTATACAAGAAAACCCAGCATAAACGTCATTTACCCATAACAATTTTTGATGATTTTTGGAAATAGCAAGAAATTAAACATTTTTACTTTATATTGTGTAAATATAAACAAAAAATCCACAATTAAGAAAAAAGAAAGAATATCATGAATGATAAAATGAAATACCTTTATCTATTGATGGCTATTTAACCAACCAAGGAGTTGAAACTAGCTTAGTGACTTTGGATAAAACACTTGTATGTTAAAATAACAAGTGATTGGAGCGTGAAATTCTTTTTCCGCTCTCTTTTTTCATATAGATTAAGAATAATAAAAATTTTTGTCAAATGTATGAAAAGATAAATGAAATCATCTAAACTGTGGAAAAGGGGAGTGTGAAGTTAAGAATGAAAAGATTTTTTTCTAAAAAGACACCTAATGAACAATTACTAGGAGATAAGCAATCAATGAAAAAAAATTCTTCTTTGACCAATGACACCCAAATCCAAATTCCTGAAAATATAACTGGTCTTTCAGAACAAGAAGTAAAACAACAAGTGGAAAAAGGTAATTATAATAAAGAGATAGAAAATATTTCAAGAACAACTGCACAAATTATCAGAGATAATTCCTTAACTCTTTTTAATTTTATTAATTTATTTTTAGCTGTTTCGGTATTTTTAGTTGGCTATCCTGAAAACGCCTTGTTCTTTTGGGTTATTTTAGTTAATACTGCTATTGGTGTTTTTCAAGAAATTCATGCTAAACGGACGATTGATCAATTATCTATTGTTAATCGTTCAACTGTATCTGTCGTACGTGAAAACAAAATAAAACAAATTTATCAAGAAGACATTGTACTGAATGATATTTTGTTTTTAACCACTGGGAACCAGATACCTTCTGATGGCAAGGTATTATACACAAAAGGACTTGAAATAGATGAGTCGTTATTAACCGGAGAATCTGATAACATTTCTAAACAGGTAGATGATTCTGTTATGAGTGGTAGTTTTGTTACAGCTGGTACTGGATTTATTCAAATTACTGCTGTAGGTGAAGATAACTTTGTTGCAAAATTATCAAGAGAAGCAAAGTCAGAAAAACAATCAACTTCTGAATTAATGGATTCATTAAATTTGCTGATTAAATGGTTAACAATTGCTATCATTCCTATTGGTCTCTTGCTTTTTTGGTCGCAATTTCATTCAACTGGCTCACTTTCTAAAGCTGTTCTTGGTGTATCAGGTGCGCTTATTAGTATGATTCCAGAAGGGCTCATGCTTTTAACCAGTGTCGCTTTTGCAGTAGGAGCTGCAAACCTAGCAAAGAAAAAGACATTAATTCAACGTTTATCTTGTATAGAAACTCTAGCAAGAGTGGATATAATTTGTTTAGATAAAACAGGAACAATTACAGATGGCACATTGTCTTTTCAAGAAGCTATTATTCAAAAAGGTACCAAAGAACAAGTAGATGAAGCTTTAAGCGAATTAATGTTAGAATTACCGGATCAAAATACGACTGCTCAGGCTATTCGAAAGGCATATCCGCTCACTAAAGCAAAATGGCAAGCAGAAAATACTATTCCTTTTTCTTCATCCAGAAAATGGAGTGGCGTTACGTTTGAGGAAAAAGGCTCCTATGTTATTGGCGCTCCAGAATTTATTTACCAAGAAGTTCCAGCAGAACTTAATACACAAATTACAGAGTTGAATGAAACTGGCAATCGAGTTTTGATCTTGGCCTCTTTTTCAGATGAATTAAAGGATGAACAATTACCAAAACAGATTCAAACGATGGCTATTCTGGTACTACTAGATACAATTCGTGAAAACGCAACAGAAACATTTTCATATTTTAAAGATGAAGAAGTTACATTAAAAGTTATTTCTGGTGATAATCCAATCACTGTTTCAAAAATCGCACAAAAGGCTGGTATACAAAATGCAGAAGCCTTCGTAGATATGAGCAAAATTGATAAAGATACGGATTATCAAAAATTAGTTGAAGAAACGACTGTTTTTGGTAGAGTAACGCCTTATCAAAAACGTGAATTGGTTATTGCGCTAAAACAAAATAATCACACCACTTGTATGACGGGAGATGGAGTAAATGATATTCTTTCATTAAGAGAAGCTGATGTTAGTGTTGCAATGGCAAGTGGTAGTGATGCTGCTAGAGCCGTAGCTGATGTTGTCTTGTTAAATTCAAATTTTAGTTCAATGATTCAGGTTCTTTATGAAGGTCGTCGGGTAATTAATAATATTGAACGTGTTGCTTCTATGTATATGGTAAAAACCATTTATTCTGCTATTTTAGCTGTTATGTTTATCTTTATTGCTTTACCTTATCCGTTTGCTCCTTTACAATTAACACCAATTAACACTCTAACTGTAGGTATTCCTTCTTTTATTTTGGCTCTACGTCCAAGTTATGAACGGATCAAGGGTAATTTTCTAACAAATATTTTAAAAATATCTGTACCAGGATCGATAACAATTATTTTTGATATCTTGTTGCTTCAATTAATTGGAAGATGGTTTCATCTTTCTCACGAAGAAATATCAACTATGTGTGTATTGCTAACAGGTTGTGTCGGCTTTTTGGTTTTATATCGGGTAGCTCGTCCGTTAGACCTACGTAAAAAGGTAATGATCTATCTATTATTTGCTACCTTTTTATCATGCTTTTTATTTTTTGGTGGTTTCTTTATGTATACTACATTGTTCAACCGAAATGTTTCTTTCTATTTGCCTTTAATTTTAGGAAGTCGTTCCATTTTCAAATATATTTCTCTAATTATGGGTAAAATAGCTCATCAGTTGCTAAAGTACAAAGGTAGAAATAAAAGAAGTTAAAAAGAGTAATTTTAATAGATAATCCTCATTAGCTGGGTAGAATAAATATGCCAAAATAATCAAATTAAAATGAATAATTTTGGCATATTTATAGGTAGTTATGATTTTTTTAGGTAATACGATGTAATAGCTTAATATTATTATTGATAAATTATAGCCAGGAACCTGAAAATTGATGAATCGCATAAGTATTTTCAGTTGCATCGATTTTCCTTGTATAATAATTTTTTGGTGAAAATGTATCTCTAGGGAAAATCTCGATATCTCTAATTCTTTGTTTTGTATTATTTGGTTTTAGTCCATAGGTTTGTAAAATTTTAGTGATCCGAATAACGTTTGTTTCTACATCTTCTGTTTTTTCGGCACGTTGAAAAGGTCTTTCTTCATAATCATGAAAAAGTTCCGTGATAAAAGGATGGTGAGCTTCACTACCCATAATACCAGTTGAAATACGTGTTTCAATTTCAAATCCTAAAAATGCTGGAAATTGTAGAAAATAATCTAATGGACGAATAATTTCCATATCTGTGTCAAGATAGATACCTCCCTCGGTCATTAAAGCGTATAATCTGGCGACATCTGAGACAAATGCCCACTGCTTTAGGTCATAGGCTTTTTTTACATAACTAAAGGCTTGAATATCAAAGTTTTTCTCATTCCATCGTTTGATTTCATAGTCAGGACAATATTGTTGCCAACTTTTCATATATTTTTCTTCTTTATCACTCAGTGGTTTGTCACCAAACCAGCAATAATGAATTTTTTTGGGAATCATATTGTTTCCTCCTTAGGCTGCTATTTATCTACAATGATAGAATCTTTTTACCAAATTTGCGAATGAAATGCCTTAAGGCCTATAATAGATAACTTGTTTTATCTATTATATTATCAATTTGACTTTATCAGGTAGTTAATGTTAATTATTGTCAGAAAATTTAGTTATTAATGGATTAGTTGGTAAATTTCTTCTAATCTAATAAGGTAGAAAAGGATAAATCAGATTTTTATTCTTTTGATCGTTTATTTGACCTAATTTTATTGGTAGATGGATGATTAATTATTTTTTAACTATACTATTTTGGACCAGAAAGGTGGAAAATCAGAATGAAATTTAAAAATGAAAAAAATCAGATCACATTATATGATGGAACATTTAAGGTTGGTGAAATTACTTGGTCGTCTCAAGAAACAAACGCTATAGTTCCTTATCATATTTATATGCATCCTGCTTATCAGAAAATGACAAAAGATTTGATAAACAGGATTGTTGAAAAGGCAAAAGAAGAAAAGAAAAAAATTATTCCCGGTTGTCCTTTTGTTCAAAATGAACTGGAAAAAAATGATGAATACATGGCTGTTTTTGAAAAAAATAACTAGTCATAAATCAATGATAACTATTTAAAATTAAACAGACATAGAGATGCAAAATAGATCAATAAATATTTTTAATTATTCAGTTTTATAGGTATGGCATATTTAAAAAAAGCGGTCAATTTATTTATAGTACATACTAGAATGGGAAATTCAAATTGATTATTTAATTTTGATTTTTTATGATTAGGTAGTTTATGGAAAATACAAATTGGGCTAGTCTTTGTTTAGCATTTGTGTTAAAATGAATAAGAAGTATTCAGAATAGAGGAGTTTAATTATGTACAGTTTATTATTAGTTATTATATTAATACTTTCTGTCTTAATTGTTTTGACCATTATGATGCAACCTAGTAAACAAAACAGTGCTGCAAGTGCATTTACTGGTGGAGCAGATAAACTTTTTGGAAAACAAAAAGCACGTGGATTTGAAGCAGTAATGCAACGTTCAACTACGATTTTAGGTGGTATTTGGATGTTTTTGCTTTTTATACTTGCTTTCTTATCAACAAAATAAGACATGAATTAAATGATTCATTGATAAATACAAATAATTGTAAATAATAAGACTGGAATAGTTAGTTGTCATACTTGCTTTCTGGTCTTTTTTCTTTTAAACCTATTATACTAATATAACATTTCACATAATTTTTACTAGCTAGTATGATAGAATAATGATGAGGTGGTACTTTGAATAGAACAAAACAATTACCAAAATCCCTATTTACAGAAAATGGATCTAGATCGGTGTTATTATTGCATGCCTATTCTGGTAGCAGCAATGATGTTCGATTGTTGAGTCGCTTTTTAGAAAAAGAAGGCTATACAGTGTACGCACCGAACTTTTCTGGACATGGAACATTGATACCAGAAGATATTCTTAATAGATCGCCAGAAGATTGGCGACAAGAAACATTAGACGCCATTCAATTTCTTTATAATAAGGGGTATGAGCAGATAGCAATTTTGGGTCTATCAATGGGTGGATTATTTGCAATGGATGCATTAACCAAAAATATCGATAGTTTAATAGGTGGTGGTTCTTTTTGTTCCCCTATTTATCCTTGTGAAAATCATGTTCCAGAGAACTTTATGTTATATGCAGAACAGTTATTGATAAAACATAATTTATCAACCAGTGAAATACAGTATCGGTTAGCGGAAATAAAGCCTCGCATGCTTGAACAGTTAAAATGGCTTGAATCATTTTCAAAAAAAATTACAGATCAATTATCAGAAATTACACGACCGGTTTTTATTGCACAATCTGGTTGTGATCAAATGATTGATAGGAATGGTAGTTTTCACACAATTAAGAAATTAACGCAGATACCTTTCACTTTACAATGGTATCCAGATAGTGGTCATGTCATTACTACAGGCCCTGAACATAAAAAACTAGAAAAAGATGTTTTGCATTTTTTAACAACATTATCTTGGAATTGAGGTAGAACAATTGAGTAAAAAAACAATAAAAGAACAGGTTCTGACCTTTTTAGAAACAAATATAAAAAAGAAACTTACAATGGAAGAAATTGCACAGGGACTTGAATTAGAAAGTAGCAAAGATTTTAAACAGCTTGTTCAAGCAGTAGCAGCCCTAGAGCAGGAAAAATTAATTGTCTTTAACAAGAAAGGTAGAATTTTATTACCAAATAATGGATTATCCGTCGAAGGAACTTTTCGTGCCAATGAAAGAGGCTTTGGCTTTGTGACAATTGATCCAGAAGAACCAGATATTTACATTCCAAAAGAAGCTGTAAATTACGCTATGAATGGTGATAGTGTTGAAGTAAAAATTGTCCAATCTGAAGATATATTTACAAATCATGTAGCAGAAGGCAAGATAACGGCAATCAAGCAGCGAGCAATTACCCAGCTAGTAGGTGAGTTTTTTGCTTATGATGAGTTAAAGATAAAAGAGACACATGCTTATGGTTATATGGTGCCTAAAGATAAAAAATTAACTGGATTTACAGTGACAATTGTTGCTGAAGGCATTAAGCCAATAAATGGTAGTATCGTTATTGCTGAGATTACTCACTATCCAGAAAAGTGCTATATTCAACAATTAAGGGGAATTACAAAAAAAATCATTGGTTATAAAGATGATCCAGGCGTAGATATTTTATCCACTATCATAGCACATGATATCCCGGTAGCTTTTTCAGAAGAAGTCATAGAGGAAGCGAATTATTTATCAGATAATTTTACTGAAGAGGAATTATTAAATAGAAAAGATTTAAGAGATCAGCAAATTGTCACTATTGATGGTGAGGATGCTAAAGATTTAGATGATGCAGTAACGGTTAAAAAACTAAACAATGGCAACTACTACTTGGGCGTTCATATTGCTGATGTTTCTCATTATGTTAAAGAAGGAAGTTTTATTGACAAAGAAGCTTATGAACGAGGTACAAGTGTTTATTTGATTGATCGTGTGATTCCTATGATTCCTCAGCGTTTATCCAATGACATCTGTTCATTGAATCCAAAGGTACCTAGACTGACGTTAGGTTGTGAAATGGAAATTAATCACCAAGGAAAAGTCGTCCATCATGAAATTTTTCCAAGTGTCATACAAACCGCTGAGAGAATGACTTATACAGCAGTCAATGAAATCTTAGAAGACCAAAATACACAAACAATGAGACATTATCAATCTTTAGTACCTATGTTTAAAGAAATGCAAGAACTTCATCTGATTTTATCAACAATGCGGGAGCAGCGTGGCGCACTTTCATTTGATGATCATGAATCTAGGATCATCGTTAATGAAGCAGGAGAACCGCAAAGAATTGAATTAAGAGAAAGAGGTATTGGTGAGCGTATCGTGGAATCATTCATGTTAATCGCCAATGAAACAGTTGCCAAGCATTATCATGATTTGAAGTTACCTTTTATTTATCGAATTCATGAACAGCCAAAAGAAGAGAAAATGCAACGTTTTTTTGATTTTATTTCAATTTTGGGAATACTCATTAAGGGATCTAAGAGTGAAATTACACCAAAGGATTTACAATCAGCATTAAGAAAAGTAATGGGTAGACCAGAGGAAGCAGTAGTAAATACTATCTTACTACGTAGCATGCAACAGGCGCGTTATTCTGAGAATAATTATGGTCACTATGGTTTGGCTGCTACCTATTATACACATTTTACTTCACCAATTCGTCGTTACCCAGATCTAATCGTCCATCGATTAATTCATACTTATAACCAAGATAGCTCAGAAAAAACAAAAGAAAGATGGGCAACACAATTGCCTGATATCGCTAATCATAGTTCACAAATGGAACGCAGAGCAACAGAAGTGGAACGTGAAGTTGATTCTATGAAAAAAGCAGAATTTATGGCAGGAAAGATTGGTGAGGTATACAACGGAATTATTAGTTCTGTTACTAAATTCGGAATCTTTGTTGAATTGCCTAATACCATTGAAGGGTTGATTCATGTGAATAATCTAAAGCAAGATTATTTTCATTTTATTGAAAAGCATTTGGCTTTAGTTGGTGAACGGACTGGTATAACTTTAAAAATTGGACAAAAGGTCAGTGTACGGGTTGAAAAAGCCGATCCTGATACTAGAGAAATTGATTTTGAGTTATTGGAAGTAGAAAAAGTAGATGCCTTGATGGTACCAGAAAAATATAAGCGAAGAAGTAAAAATCATTATAAGAAACAGACAGAGAAAAAGAATTCGCCAAAAAAGCAAACAGTAGCAGATAAAACCAATAAGAAGAAAAAAAATAGGAAAAAACCTTTTTATAAGGAAGTTGCAAAAAAGAAAAAAGTAAAAAATAGAAAGTAGAGAAGGAAATGCCTAAAGGAGAAGGAAAGTTAATCGCACAAAACCGTAAAGCTAGACATGATTATTCAATCCTTGACACAATCGAGGCAGGAATGGTTTTACAAGGAACTGAGATTAAATCGATTCGAAATAGTCGAATTAATTTAAAGGATGGATTTGTCCGTATTCGAAATGGGGAAGCTTTTCTTTATAATGTTCATATCAGTCCATATGAGCAGGGAAATATTTTCAATCATGATCCACTTCGTACAAGAAAATTGTTAATGCATAAAAGGCAAATAAAAAGATTAATTGGTGAAACGAAAAATACAGGGATTACCTTGATTCCACTTAAGGTTTACTTGAAAGATGGCTATGCAAAGGTACTCGTTGGTCTAGCAAAGGGCAAAAAACAGTATGATAAGCGTGAAACATTAAAACGAAGAGAAATAGATCGACAAATTAGTCGTACATTAAAAAATAAACAGCAATAGTTTTATCAATTATTCTTTTTTGCATATTTTGTTTTCTATCTTTAATTTTGTTTTAAAATTTGATAGAGTATATAGGAAACTTATATATATTTTCATGATTTTTTCAATAATCCATTTAGAAAAATTTCCATGCATAAAGACCCTATTGATTTCATTTATTGAGATTAAATAGAAAAAATGAAAAATAATTTTCATGAAATTGAATTTTTTCATTATTGGTGGTATTATATCAAAGGATTATGACACAAAGGGTTACCATTTTTAAAATATTATTGGAAAAGAGGTGAGAAAGTTTGGAAGAAAAGACATTACTTTTCAGAATTGGTCCAGTTTGGTTTGATGGAACCATTTGTCTGATGGTATTACTGACATGTATTATTGTCTTTGCTTTCGTTACTATCTGTACAAGGAATTTACAATTAAAACCAAAGGGAAAACAAAATTTAATTGAAATGCTGATAGACTTTGTCAAAGGAATTATTACTGACAACTTACCTAGTAAGGAAGTCACTAATTTTCATTTGTTAGCATTTACTCTTTTCATGTTTGTGTTGGTTGCCAATACTCTTGGGCTTGTAACAAAAGTTGTTGTAGGAAATGATTTAAGTTTGTGGAAAAGTCCAACAGCAGATCCTTTAGTTGCTTTGTCACTAGCTTTGATTATGATTATACTTACCCATTTGTTTAGCGCTAGTCGTTTTGGGTTTAAAGGATATTTTAAAAATAGTTTCTTACAACCAGTCGGCTTTTTATTACCTATCAAAATTTTGGAAGAATTTACAAATCTATTGACCTTGGCACTTCGTTTATATGGAAATATTTACGCAGGTGAAGTATTATTGGGACTTATTGCAAGTATGGTCGGTATTAGCTGGTGGACGTTACCATTGGCAATTCCATTAGAAATGATCTGGCTTGCATTCTCATTATTTATTGGTGCTATTCAGGCATTTATTTTTGTGACATTATCAATGGTTTATATGGCACATAAAATTGAAGTAGAAGAATAAAAAAACAATTAATTACTTTAGGAGGAAATATAAAAATGAATTTTATCGGAGCAGCAATCACAGTACTTGGAGCAGCAATTGGAGCAGCATACGGAAATGGTCAAGTTATCTCTAAAACAATTGAATCAATGACTCGTCAACCAGAAATGAGTGGTCAATTAAGAACAACTATGTTCATTGGAGTTGCTTTGATTGAAGCTGTGCCTATTTTAGGTGTAGTTATCGCTTTATTATTAGTATTCAAATAATTAATGAGCATAATGGAGGCAGGACGCTGGTTTTTAGGAACGTCGTTACTGCTTTCTTCTATTTATTATCCATAATACAAGCAAAAACATAAATAACTAGTTGCTTGGATTACGAGTATTGCAAGAAAGGAAGTTGAAACTTCATGCTAAATAATTTAGTTGTCGGAGAAGTGAAACCAAGTACAACTTTGGGAACAATCATTGTTGTTACTGGTGCCTTCTTGATCTTGATGCTCCTCTTAAAGAAGTTTGCTTGGGGAGCAGTTACGGACATGTTAAAAAAACGTGAAGACAAAATTGCCAACGATTTAGATTCAGCAGAGCAATCTCGAATAGCAGCAGCTAAGATGGAACAAGAACGCCAACAACAATTGTTATCTTCTAAATCTGATGCAGCTGAAATTATCAAGAATGCCAAGGAAAGTGGCGAACAAACACGTCAGAAATTATTAAATGAAGCAAATGGAGAAATTTCTCATTTAAAAGAAAAAGCTCGTGGTGATATTTCTCAAGAACACGACGAAGCAATGGCTTCTATTAAAACAGATGTTTCAAAACTTTCTATTGAAATTGCTGAGAAAATTTTAAATAAAGAATTATCAGAAGCTTCTCATGAAGCATTGATTAACTCGTATATCGAAAGTTTAGGTAAATCAAATGAAGCTAGATAAATTTACTGTAGGTAGACGTTATGGTAAAGCTTTATTTGAGTTGGCAATCGAAAAAAACGAAATAGAAAATATCTATCAAGATTTATTGTCTTTACGTGAAATTTATCATCAAATACCAGATTTAGGCAATATGTTAAGTGATGTAAGATTAACACTGGATGAAAAAAAGCAAATTGTTCAACCATTGTTTGATAATTTTACTGGGATTACACTTAATTTTTTAAGAGTTGTTTATAATTATGGTAGAATGAATGATTTATTATTAATGATCGATGAATATGAAAGAAGATTCGATGAACATGAAAGTTTAATATTAGGAACGGTAATCACAGCTGTTCCTCTTACAAAAGAACAACACCAATTAACAGAAAAAAAAGCAGCTAAAATTTTAGGTTATAAACAAGCTCAGTTCATTAATTTGATTGATCCAACAATTATTGGTGGTGCAATCATTGAGGCAAATCATAAGGTGATCGATGGCAGTGTTCATAGCCAATTATTAAAGATGCAACAATTACTATTAAAATGATTTTCAGCACATTAAAGAGGTGAATTGAATGGCTATCAAAGCAGAAGAAATTAGTGCACTGATTAAAAAGCAAATTGAAAACTACCAACAAGAATTAGAGGTAGAAGAAATCGGCACTGTAACATATGTAGGTGATGGGATTGCTCGTGCTTATGGTCTTGAAAATGCTATGAGTGGTGAATTATTAGAATTTTCTAATGGTTCATACGGTATGGCACAAAACCTAGAAACAAATGATATTGGTATTATTGTCTTAGGCGAATTTGACACCATTCGTGAAGGAGATAAAGTAAAACGAACAGGTAAGATCATGGAAGTACCTGTTGGGGAAGCAATGATTGGTCGTGTTGTTAATCCATTAGGCCAACCGATTGATGGTTTAGGTGAAATTAAAACAGATCACACTCGTCCAATTGAAGCAATGGCACCAGGGGTTATGCAACGAAAATCTGTAAATGAACCCTTACAAACAGGATTAAAAGCGATTGATGCATTGGTACCAATTGGTCGTGGACAACGTGAATTAGTTATTGGTGATCGTAAAACAGGTAAAACATCCATTGCAATTGATACAATCATTAACCAAAAAGGTCAAGATGTTATTTGTATCTATGTGGCAATTGGGCAAAAAGAATCTACTGTGCGTAGCCAAGTTGAAACACTTCGTAAATACAATGCCTTAGATTATACGATTGTTGTAACTGCAGGAGCTTCTCAACCAGCACCTTTATTATACATTGCTCCTTATGCTGGAACAGCGATGGGCGAAGAATTTATGTATAATGGTAAACATGTCTTAATTGTTTTTGATGATTTATCAAAACAAGCAGTTGCTTACCGTGAACTCTCATTATTACTTCGTCGTCCACCAGGTCGTGAAGCTTACCCGGGTGATGTTTTCTATCTACACTCTCGTTTATTGGAACGTGCAGCAAAATTAAGTGATGATTTAGGTGGTGGTTCAATGACCGCTCTTCCTTTTGTTGAAACTCAAGCTGGAGATATTTCTGCCTATATTCCAACAAATGTTATCTCTATCACTGATGGCCAAATCTTCTTGGAAAGTGATTTGTTCTATGCAGGTACCCGTCCAGCAATTGATGCTGGTTTATCCGTATCACGTGTTGGTGGTTCTGCTCAAATCAAAGCAATGAAAAAAGTTGCTGGTACCTTACGTATAGATTTAGCTAGCTATCGCGAATTAGAATCATTTACCCAATTTGGTTCGGATTTAGATGCTGCAACACAAGCAAAATTAAATCGTGGACGTCGAACGGTTGAAATTTTAAAACAAAAACTACATGCACCATTATCAGTTGAAAAGCAAGTTGTTATTTTGTATGCATTGACACATGGCTTCTTAGATAGTATTAATGTAGATGATATTTTAACATTTGAACAAGAATTATTTGATTACCTTGATGGCAAGCATCCTGAATTGTTTGAAACAATTCGAAAAACAAAGGACTTACCAGATACAAAAGACCTTGATGCAGCTATTCAAGAATATAAAGATGTATTTTCAACATCTACTAATAATTCTAAAACAGCTAAGGCGTCTGAAACTGTAACTAATGGATAAGAGAGGTGACAAGCAGTGACCGCTTCATTAAATGAAATAAAACAACGAATTGCTTCTACAAAGAAAACGAGTCAGATTACAAATGCGATGCAGATGGTATCTGCGTCAAAACTGACAAAATCAGAAGTTGCCTCTAAGAATTTTCAACAATATGCTGCAAAGGTTCGTTCTGTTGTTACCCATTTAGTCGCGTCTCAATTAAATGATTTAGCAGATAATTCTTTTTCAGATAGTGAAGAAAGTATAAATTATCATGCTATGCTTACTACACGTCCTGTAAAGAAAACTGGTTATATCGTGATTACCTCAGATAAAGGATTAGTCGGAAACTATAACAGTTCAATTTTAAAACAAACAATGACAATAATAGAAGAAGATAAAAAAGCAAATAAGGATTTTAGCTTAATTGCAATTGGTAGTGCAGGTGCTGACTTTTTTAAAGCAAGAGGATTGGATATTGCTTATGAATTAAGAGGATTAAGTGATCAGCCTAGCTTTAATGAAGTACGTAAAATTGTTTCTACTGCAACTTCTATGTATCAGAATGAAGTATTTGATGAATTGTATGTTTGTTACAATCATCATATTAATTCATTGACAAGTCAATTTCGAGTAGAAAAAATGTTGCCAATTTCAGATCTAGATCCTAATGAGGCAAAAACATATGAACAAGAATATATTTTAGAACCTTCTGAGGATGTTATTTTGGATCAATTATTGCCACAATATGCAGAAAGTTTGATTTATGGTTCAATTATTGATGCAAAAACAGCAGAGCATGCGGCTGGTATGACAGCGATGAAAACAGCGACAGATAATGCTCAAGATATTATTGGTGATTTGACGATTTCTTATAACCGAGCACGTCAAGGAGCAATTACACAAGAAATCACAGAAATTGTAGCTGGTGCAGCTGCATTAGAATAATCTGGTCTTACACAAAAGATGTGTGACTATATCAAGACTGGAGGAGGAAATTATGAGTTCAGGAAAGATTGTTCAAGTAATTGGTCCAGTTGTGGACATAGAATTTTCTTTAGATCAATCATTACCAGATATAAATACTGCATTAGTTGTTTATAAGAATGATGAAAAGAAACAAAAAGTCGTCTTAGAAGTAGCTTTAGAATTAGGCGACGGGGTCATTCGTTCGATCGCTATGGAATCAACAGATGGTTTACAAAGAGGAATGGAAGTTATTGCTACTGGTAAATCCATTTCAGTTCCAGTGGGTAAGGAAACCTTGGGACGTGTTTTCAATGTTTTAGGAGATACAATTGATTTGGAAAAACCATTTCCAAAGGAAGCAAAACGTAGTGGTATTCACAAAACAGCACCAACTTTCGAAGAATTAAGTACAAGTGACGAAATTTTAGAAACAGGAATCAAAGTTATTGATTTACTAGCTCCTTATTTAAAAGGAGGAAAAGTTGGACTATTTGGTGGTGCCGGTGTTGGTAAAACGGTATTAATTCAAGAATTAATTCATAATATTGCTCAAGAACACGGGGGTATTTCTGTATTTACTGGTGTTGGTGAACGAACACGTGAAGGAAACGACCTTTATTATGAAATGAAAGATTCTGGTGTAATTGAAAAAACAGCGATGGTGTTTGGACAAATGAACGAACCACCAGGTGCACGTATGCGTGTTGCATTGACAGGTTTAACTATTGCTGAGTATTTCCGTGATGTCGAAGGTCAGGATGTATTATTATTTATTGATAATATTTTCCGATTCACACAGGCAGGTTCAGAAGTTTCTGCCTTGTTAGGACGTATGCCTTCTGCTGTTGGTTACCAACCAACCCTAGCTACTGAAATGGGTCAGTTACAAGAAAGAATTACTTCAACGAAAAAAGGTTCTATTACGTCTATTCAAGCAATCTATGTACCAGCAGATGATTATACCGATCCGGCTCCAGCAACAACTTTTGCCCATTTAGATGCAACAACGAATTTGGAACGTAAGTTGACTGAACAAGGTATTTATCCTGCAGTAGATCCACTGGCTTCTTCTTCAAGTGCTTTAGCGCCTGAAATTGTTGGTGAAGAACATTACCATATTGCGACAGAAGTGCAACATGTGTTGCAAAGATATCGTGAATTACAAGATATTATTGCTATCTTGGGAATGGATGAATTATCAGATGATGAAAAAGTTTTAGTTGGACGTGCACGTCGCATTCAATTCTTCCTTTCTCAAAATTTCCATGTGGCTGAACAATTTACTGGACAACCAGGTTCTTATGTACCAGTAGCTGAAACGGTAAAAGGATTTAAAGAAATTCTTGATGGAAAATATGATGATCTTCCAGAAGAAGCATTTCGTAATGTAGGTAAAATCGATGAAGCTATTGAAAAAGCAAAACAATTAGGCAATTAGGAGGTAAAGGCACATGAATAAATTGACTGTCAATGTTGTAACTCCCAGTGGTTTAATTTATGATCACCATTCCAAGCTTGTTGTTGCTAAAACAACAGATGGAGAAATTGGTATTTTGCCAGACCATGCTCCTATCATAGTGCCTTTAGCGATTGATGAAGTAAAAATAAAAAGAACAGACACTGATACTCATGTGGATTGGATTGCTGTAAATGGTGGTATTATGGAAGTACGTGATAATATTGTCAGTATTGTAGCAGATTCAGCTGAAAGAGAAAGAGATATCGATGTTTCAAGAGCTGAACGTGCAAAACTGCGTGCGGAAAGAAGATTGACTGAAGCACAAGAAAAAGCTGATACAGATGAATTAAAACGTGCAACAGTTGCTTTACACCGTGCAATTAACCGTATTAACGTATCTAAACACATATAACCATAGTAAGTAATAATGAAAAGCATTGCTTACATAAATAAAAAAGTGATAAGTACTTATAAAAAAGTACTTATCATTTTTTTATTTATTTTTTGGTTTGAATTGGTATATATTTGATATAATTTGATCATCCATACTTTAGAAATTGATTGGTTAGTGTTGTTATTTTTTTCAGCGATCTAGTATAAAATATGCTAAAATTAAATTAAAAATTAAAGCGAGGGAAAATAACGTGCAAGTTTATGGAATGGAATCAGTTATTCGAATTGTTTGTCATCTTTTATTTATCTATATTGCATTTTGGTCGTTGGGTGCATTACGAATTGAACAACTCTTTAAATCTCAACATGTTCAGCAAGCTAAAATTTTTCTATGCATAATTGCTATTGTTATAGGATATACAGTTAGTTATTTTTTACTAGAATTAATGGCATTATTTCGCAATCTTTTTTTTATGTTTTTTTCTTAATTTATGGGACAATAAAAAAGGGTACTATTTATTCAGAAATAATGATATAATAATAAAGATTTTGAATAGATGACTCTATTCTCATATTTTGGGGGGAACAAAATGGAGCAGATTATTATTCATGGCGGCAATCGATTAAAGGGAACAGTCAAAATCGAGGGAGCTAAAAATGCTGTATTGCCAATTTTGGCTGCTAGCCTTTTAGCTGATGAGGGAATAACGACATTAAACAATGTGCCAATTTTGTCCGATGTTTTTACGATGAATCAAGTCATTAGCCATTTGAATGTTAAGGTCACATTTGATCAAGCAAACAATCAAATTACTTTAGATGCTACCGAACCACTAGGAATACAAGCGAATTATGAGTATGTTAGCCAAATGCGTGCTTCAATTGTTGTAATGGGCCCATTATTGGCCAGAAATGGAACTGCAAAGGTAGCCATGCCTGGCGGTTGTGCAATTGGCAAACGACCAATTGATTTACATTTAAAAGGCTTCCAAGCATTAGGTGCAAAGATTATTCAAAAAAATGGATATATTGAAGCTATTGCGGATGAACTAATTGGAAATACAATCTATTTAGATTTTCCTAGTGTTGGAGCAACACAAAATATCATGATGGCAGCAGTTAAAGCAAAAGGAACGACCATTATTGAAAATGTTGCTAGAGAACCAGAAATTGTTGATTTAGCGAATATTTTGAATAAAATGGGTGCTTCAATTGTAGGAGCTGGAACTGAGATGATGCAAATTGAAGGTGTCGATTCACTTCATGCGGTTGAACATTCTATTGTTCAAGACCGTATTGAAGCAGGAACCTTTATGGTTGCAGCAGCAATGACTGAAGGCAATGTGTTAATTGAAGACGCAATTTTAGAACATAATCGTCCCTTAATTTCTAAATTGGCTGAAATGGGTGCTAAAATTTCTGAAGAAATAAATGGCATTCGGGTAATTGGACCGAGTGTACTTAAACCTACGGATATTAAGACATTGCCACATCCAGGATTTCCAACTGACCTTCAGGCACAAATGACAGCAATTCAATCAATTGCCCAGGGAGTTAGTGTGGTCACAGAGACGGTTTTTGAGAATCGTTTCCAACATTTAGAAGAAATGCGACGAATGAATGCCAATGTAAAAATTGATGGAAATATTGCTGTTATTACAGGTACTAATGGCAAAGCTCTTCAAGGAGCTGCCGTACAAGCAACAGACTTACGAGCGGCTGCAGCTTTGATATTAGCTGGATTAAGAGCAAATGGTATTACTCGTGTTTCTAATTTGAAGTATTTAGACCGTGGTTATTACAAGTTTCATAGCAAACTTCAACAATTAGGTGCTATTGTTGAACGTGTTGATGATGACTTAATTGTTGAAAAAGAAATATCTATTGTAAGCTAGAGAGGAAAAAAATGAGTCCATTTCGTTATATTTTTATAACAATCTTAAAAATTTTGACAGTTATCGCCTTAGTAATTATTTTATATGTTATTGGTACAATGATTGGTTATAGTTTAATAGGTAGCGGAAATTCAAAAGATATATTTAATGAAGGAACATGGACACATATATTTGATTTTATCAAAAAATAAAATTCTTAACTAAGACGACTATTTACAAAAGATTGAATAAATTAATTTTTTAAATTTTTATTTAGTTGAAAATTGCTTGAATGGTTAATAAAAAGAGTAAAATGAGGAATAACGTCTATTTATTTCTTCATTAAACAAAGTAAAGTGTGGAATCTAAGGTTCTACGCTTTACTTTTTTAATGCAGTAGGTAATTAGAGAAAAAGTTACCAATCAATTCAGGTTAAATGATAAATCTATAGTTATTTTTAATGGTATAATGATAAAAAAGATAGAGAAAGGATTAAATAAATGCAAGCACTTGTTACAGAAATTGGAAAATATGCACTTACCGAAGATGAACCAATGATCATTCTTTTTGGCGAGACAGCTACACAGACATTAAGGGAATATTCTGTTATTCAAAAATTTAAGGAGCCAGTTCAACCAATTATATTAAAACCAGGTGACTTTATACGTATTAATCAAAAAAAATACACCATTTGTTATGTTGGTCCAATTGCTAATGAAAATTTATCCAGTATTTCACATGTAACTTTAGTTTTCGATAAAACACCTGAATCTGAAGAAAATGCTATTGCAAATGGCTTATATCTTTCTCCTTACGAATTACCTACATTATCCATCGGGTCTATCATTGAATATGAAAATGAAAATGTCAATCCAGTAGAATAGTCAGAAAGTGAGTATAATTTTGACCATGACTTCAAAATTATACTTTTTATATCAATTTTTTAGAGTATTAGTAGATTGAGAGATAGAACTATCAAGTAATATTCAAATTTTTATTTCTTTAAAATGATAGAACAATATCTTTGAAAATAGCAATCAAACTTTTAAGTTTGATTGCTATTTTTGTTTTCTATATATGAATTAACTATTAAAAAATGTATAAATGGCATTAAAAATTGCGAATTAAAAAGTTGTTCCTAGTAGCTCTGCTGCATCAAAGGCCTTATTCATTAATTCTTCTTCTCGTTCAGGTGTCTGATCAATGCCTTCAATTAATAATTGTTCATAGTTATGGATACCTATAAAGGTTAATATTTGTTCAAGATATAAAGAGGCGAAGTCTTTACCCTCATAAATGCTACCACTTGATTGGATATGCAATGCTTTTTTACCACGTGTTAATGCTTCTGGCCCATTTTCTGTATACCTAAATGTTTTACCAGCAACACAAATGGTATCTATCCAGGCTTTTAGTCGTGTAGGAATTGTTAAATTCCATAAAGCATTAACAATAACAATCTTATTAACAGCAATAAATTGCTCTGTTGATTGATTGAAAAGAAGTAATTTAGCTTGTTGACTTTCTGTTAATTGAGCAAAATCTTTGCCATTTCCTAGCTGATTCCAAGCCAAAAGAATCTCTTCATCAATTTCTGGAATGTTTTCTTTATAAAGATCCACAATATTCAAAGTATCTTGCGGATTTTTTGCTTGATAACTCGTAATAAATCTATCTAAAACTTTCATTGAACGTGAATTTTCTTTTTCTAAAGGGTGCGCTTTAACTACAAGTAAATTTGACATACTATTCCTCCTAAAAAGATATAGTTTTATTCTAACAGTAAAAATAAAAAATACAAGTTAACCTAGTTCGACAATAATCTTAATTGTCTAAATGGTTAATTGAATGTAATCGTTTGTAGTTTTTAATAAAACATGCTAGTCTGAATCCAAACAAGGTATATCTATTTGTTTTAATTTTTGTATTTTTTATCCTAATAAAATAATTATATGCCTATGAAATTTAAACAAATATTTATATTTAGAAAATGAATGAAGAGAACTAAGAAATACTAGATTAAAACGAGAATCATTCCAAAATGTTTAAACCTAAAATGGCTTTCAATCCTATTAAAGTGAACAAGGAGGTAAAATAATATGGAAACAAATCAGGAAATTGCTAGACGTGTAATAAAGGACGTTGGTGGTAAAGACAATGTTATAAGTGTTGTTCATTGTGCTACTAGACTACGTTTTAAATTAAAAGATGAAAAAAAAGCCAATACAGAACAATTAAAAAAAGATCCAGCTATTCTTCAAGTTATTCAAAGTGGTGGACAGTATCAGGTAGTTATTGGTCCGAAGGTTGGTGATGTCTATGACGAATTGATGAAAGAAAATCACCTTTCTGCTAACGATTCACATAATGAAAGTCAGAAAAAAGAAAATATTTTAAGTTGATTGATAGATATTATTTCTGCTATTTTTACGCCATTTCTAGGTGCATTAGCAGGTGCCGGAATATTGAAAGGTTTTTTAACGCTCGCGTTAACACTAAATTGGCTAAGTGATCGTTCAGGTGTTTATTTAGTTTTTTTTGCAATTGCTGATGGAATATTTACATATTTACCAATTTTATTAGCTTTTACTGCTGCCAAAAAATTTAATACGAATCGTTATTTAGCTGTCTGTTTAGCCATGGCACTCGTCCATCCAGGTATTAATGAATTGGCTGGAAAAACATTAAGTTTTTGGGGTATTCCGGTTATTTTAGGTCCAAATGGTTATATCTCTTCTGTTATACCTATTATTCTAGCTGTTTTCATCCAACAATACGTAGAACATTTCTTTAAGAAAATAATTCCAAGTTTTCTACAGATTATTGGTGTACCTTTAGGTGTTTTTCTAATTATGGCACCGATCACATTTATCATTATCGGCCCAATTGGCATTGTTCTTGGTAATTTATTAGGTGGTATTTATAATACACTTTATAACTTTAGTCCATTGGTTGCTGGGATAATCATGGGAGGATTCTGGCAGGTTCTTGTTATTTTTGGTATGCATTGGGGTCTGGTTCCAATTATGATGCTTAATGTATCACAATTTGGTCAAGATACATTAATGCCAATCTTGTTGCCGGCTGTTTTATCACAAGGTGGAGCAGCTTTTGCAGTATTTTTTATGTCAAAGAATTTAAAATTAAAAGAATTGGCTTTATCTTCTTCTATTACTTCAATCTTTAGTATTACAGAACCTACTGTTTATGGAGTCACCTTGCCGCTTAAGCGTCCTTTTATTGCCGCCTGTATTGGTGGAGCTGTTGGTGGTGGATTTATCGCATTTAAACATGTTCAAAATTTCTCTTTTGGACTAGTCAGTCTTTTAAGTTTACCAGGATTTATTCCTAAAGACACAAAAAACATGACCGGATTAATCTCTGCAGCAATTGGCGTTGTCATTGCTGTGATTATCGCTTTTATTTTAACCTTTATTCTAGGATTTCAAGATGAACCAGATAGTGCTTTAGCTACAGTTGGAAAAGATAATGATGATATTCCTGTAGAAAAAAGTCAAACAGAAAAAGACGCTTTAAATTCAACGAATCAATCAGAAGATCAAATGATTTTAGCTAGCCCATTGACAGGAAACATACTACCGTTAGAAGAAATAGAAGATGAAGCCTTCTCTACTGGTGCATTAGGTCAAGGAGTTGCTATTGATCCATTAGAAGGAGTGTTGTATGCACCAGCAGATGGTGAATTAACAACATTATTTCCAACAGGGCATGCTATTGGGTTAACAACCTCAGATGGTATTGAAGTGTTAATTCATTTAGGGATGAATACAGTTGAATTAAAAGGTGAAGGATTTGAAGTTTTGACACAACAAGGTGCTCAAGTGAAAAAAGGTGATTTATTAGTAAAATTTGACATAGGAAAGATTAAAGCAGCTGGATATTCCATAATTACGCCGATTGTTATTACAAATACGAATAACTATGCGAAAATAATGGTTATTGATCAACAAAAAATTGCTCATGGTGAAGAACTTTTAACAATTATATCTAAAAAGGCAGAAATTAATCATTCATAATTGGTGATATCAAAAAATAAATAATTTAAAAATGGCTCATTTATTTCTGATTTTCAGCTCATTAAAATCTGTTTGTAATAAAAATAGATTAAAAAATATAAGACATCAATGAAACTCATTGATGCCTTATATTTATTATTTAAAGCTTGATTGATAATTCTGCCGTACTGCTGAGTAGACAATGAGTCCAAATGTTTACTTCATTATACAAATATTAGAATCTTAATCAAATTGGATTTAAAATAGAGAGTAAAGAAAGCTAGAAATAATCAAAAGATGAATTTATTATTTTGTTCAAAAAAATAGAATATTTCCTTAAAAATTAGGGAAAAGAAAGGATTAACGAATTGCTTAAACATTTTATTTTTATTTTGATTGGACCAAGTGGTTCAGGGAAAACGGTTGTTGCAAATAATGTATTCTCAAACTATAAAAAAGTAATTTCACATACAACAAGAGCAAAACGACCAAAAGAAGAAAATGGCATTGATTACTATTTTGATTCAGAAAAACGGTTTAAACAATTAATGAATCAACAAGCTTTTGCTGAATATGATTGTTATCATGGTAATTGGTATGGCACCATTTTTAAAGATATTGTTTTAAAGACAGATCAGCATAATGCTTATGCCATTTTAACTTATTCAGGATTCAAAAATCTATCCGACCGATTGGGAGATAAAGTCATTCCTGTATTTTTTGATGTATCAAAAGAGAATATTAGAATTCGTTTAAATTATAGAGAAAAAGACCAAACAATTATTCAAAAAAGAATATCAACTTATGAAAAAGAGTATGCAAATAAACAATATCTGATTAAATATCCACATATAATCTTATTAAACGCTAATCAACCTATCAAAATGGTGATAAAAGAATTAAAACAGAAAATTTCATTTTATAGGTAAATAATTTGCAAAACCATTTATACACCATAATTAAGGAGTAGTTAATTTATAATTATCATTTTGCTAAAAGAAATGAAAAATAAAATAATTTGTATAGATGATTTTATTTATTTCATTTTTAATTATTAGAATAATAAAAAATGAAATATATTCAGTAAACTAGTGAAATTATTAAAAGAAATAATGAAGGCTAAATAATATAATTTTAACAAATACACACTGATCCTATTGTAAAATAAATTTATTTAACTTTATTTTGTGGTTGTCTTAATTTATGTTGTTATTGATTATTAATAATTTGTCTTTAGATACGCTATAAAGTATGTTGGAAGAAAGAAGGAAAGAAACTCAATGATTAAATTAGCGAAACGAATGTCATTTTTCTCAACATTAGCAGCAATTATTTTTATGGCATTACAAGTGGTTACGAACTTGTATTTACCCAGTTTGACATCGGCAATTATCAATAAGGGCGTGGCAAAAGGCAATATTCCTTATATTTGGTCGATTGGTTTTTGGATGATTGGTTTTTCTTTTATTAGTATTATAGCCTCAATTGCCAATACTTTTTTTGCTACAAGAGAATCACAACGATTAGGAAAAAATTTACGTTTTGCTATCTATCAAAAAATTGAAAATCTATCGAACGATGAATTTGATAAATTCGGAACAGCCTCTTTAATTACCAGAACGACAAATGACGTTACTCAAGTTCAGCTAGTTATGCAAATGTTTCTGCGTTTAATGATTATGGCGCCAATTACATTGGTAGGTGCAATCATATTAGCTTATTTAAATAATCATCAGTTAACTAAAATTTTTATTGTTGTTTTGCCTGTAATGATAGTTGTCGTAGGTGGTGTCATCTATTTTGCAGTGCCATTGTTTAAAAGTATTCAAAAGAAAACAGATCGTTTAAATTTAGTGTTTAGAGAGGAATTAACTGGAGTTCGTGTTATTCGAGCTTTTGATAAAGAAAGTTATGAAGAGAAACGATTTGATAACGTTAATAGAGATTACACACAAACGGCTATTAAAGTAAATACCATCGTTGCTTTAATGATGCCTATGATGACACTGATTATAAGTGGAACAAATATTGCAATTTCGTGGCTTGGTGGTCACTATATTGCAAATAAACGAATGGAAGTAGGAAATTTAGTTGCTTTTATGACCTACGCTGTACAAATTCTATTTAGTTTTATGATGTTAACAATGATTTTCATTCTTGTTCCCAGTGCTCAAGCTTCTGCTGAACGTATTAATGAAGTATTAGATATGAAAAGCAGCAAGCGAAGTATTATTGATAAACCTACCAATAAAAAAATTATGTTTAAAGGAGAAAAAGCTTCATTATTATTTGAACATGTTTATTATCGTTATTTGGGTGCAGAAAAATTAGCGCTTGATGATATTAATTTTACTGCTACATCTGGTAGTATGGTAGCTATTATTGGAGGTACCGGTTCGGGAAAAACCACATTAATTAATTTGATTCCACGTTTTTACAATTTAGAAAAAGGAAAAATTTTAATAAATGGCGAGGATATTGCAACTGTTCCACAACATAATTTAAGAGATCATGTTGGTTTTGTTCCACAACAAGCCGTATTATTCTCAGGAACGATTCGTGAAAATATGCAATATGGTGCCTTTAATGCAACAGATGAAGAAATTTGGAAAGCCTTAGAAATTGCTCAAGCGAAAGACTTTATTTCTGAAATGCCACATGGGCTTGATAGTCATGTTGAACAGGGAGGAAATAATTTTTCAGGTGGACAAAAACAACGTTTAGCCATTGCTCGTGCCTTGGTAAAAAAAGCCGATATTTATGTATTTGATGATTCCTTTTCAGCTTTGGATTTCAATACAGATGATAAGTTAAGGAGTGCTCTGAAAAAAATATTAATGAAGCCATTGTTATTTTAGTTGCCCAGCGTGTTAGCACAGTTATGGAAGCAACAATGATTTTAGTGTTAGACGAGGGAAAATTAGTCGGTAAAGGAACACATAGTGAATTAATGAAAGATAATAAAACTTATCAAGAAATTGTGCATTCACAACTTCGGGAAGGAGAGAGTGCATGAAGGTAAATAATACATCAGGTGGTCCAATGGGCGGAAACAAAAATATTAAAAATCCATCCACTGCAAAAGCAAAAAATTTTTGGGGAACGACCCATCGATTATTTAAATATATGTCAAGACGACTTATTCCGATTACCTTTGTTCTAATTCTTGCTATTTCATCTGTTATTTTTCAAATACAAACACCTAAAATATTGGGTGGGACAACAACAGAAATTTATCAAGGTGTTATGGAAGGAATTGCTAAAACTAAAAAGGGAATCGCAATTTCTTCTTACCCGATTGATTTTCAAAAAATTCCGCAAATTCTAATGATTGCTTTTGTCATGTATCTTTGTTCTGCATTGTTTGACTTTTTACAACAATTTATTATGACACGTGTCTCCCAACGAACCATTTATGATTTAAGACACGAATTAGAAGCAAAGATGAATAAATTACCGATTTCCTATTACGACACACACAATAATGGTGATATTATGTCAAGAGCAATTAATGATATGGATAATATTGCAAGTACACTGCAACAAAATTTAACACAGTTGATTACAAATGTGATCACAATTTTTGGTGTTTTATTTATGATGTTAACCATTAGTTGGCAATTGACTTTAATTACCTTAATTACCGTGCCACTTAGTTTAGTCGTTGTTATGATTATTGCACCAAGTTCACAAAAATTTTTTACGATCCAGCAAAATAGTTTAGGTTTATTAAATAATCAGGTAGAAGAAACTTATGCAGGTCATATTATTGTCAAAAGTTTTAATCATGAAGCAACAGATCAAGAAGCATTTAAAAAAGAAAATGAAAAACTTTATAAAGCGGGTTGGAAAGCACAATTTATTTCTGCTATTATTATGCCTTTAATGAATTTTATCAAAAATCTTGGTTACGTCTTTGTATCTGTAGTGGGTGGAATAAACGTTGCACATGGAACAATTACAATAGGAAACGTTCAAGCTTTTCTACAGTACACCAATCAATTTTCACAACCCATTGTTCAAATATCTAATTTATTAAATACAATTCAGTCAACGATTGCTTCTGCTGAACGTATTTTTGAATTATTAGATGAGCCGGAAATAGTTAATAGGCCTTCTGGTATTCCTGCTGAGAAGAATGATTTCTATAAAGTTCAATTTGAACATGTCCAATTTGGTTATACAGCCAATCATCTGTTACTCACTGATTTTAACTTAGAAGTAAAATCTGGTGAAATGATAGCTATTGTTGGTCCTACAGGAGCTGGTAAGACCACTCTGATTAATTTGCTGGAACGTTTTTACGATATTAATGGTGGGAGCATTAAATATGATGGCGTCGATACGAGAGATTTAGGAAGAAATGAATTGCGAGCTCACTTTGCAATGGTTCTTCAAGATACCTGGTTATTTACTGGTAGTATTTATGATAATATTATATATGGAAACACACAGGCAACAGAGGAACAAGTATATGCAGCATCAAAAGCAGCTTGTGCTGATGAATTCATACGTAAGCTGCCAAATGGGTATCACACAATCTTAAACGAGGAAGCAAGCAACATTTCTCATGGCCAAAGACAATTGTTAACCATTGCTCGAGCATTTTTAGCTGATCCAGATGTATTAATTTTAGATGAAGCTACTTCCAGCGTTGATACCAGGACTGAGCTTTTAATCCAACAAGCTATGAGTAAACTGCTAAAAAATCGAACAAGTTTTGTTGTTGCCCACCGATTATCTACTATTCAAGATGCCGATAATATTATTGTTATGAATCATGGTTCAATTGTTGAAACAGGAACACATAAAGAGTTAATGAAAAAAAATGGCTTTTACGAAAAACTTTATAACAGTCAATTCTCGCAATAATGATTTCTTAATAGAAATATAAAGTGTAAGATTAATGGAATAAATGAATAAAAAGTTACTCTATCTATCTTTATTCATTTATTTTGTTAATCTTTTTTAATGAGTGATTTGATAGAGAAAAAAATCATAATTTATGAATAATGAGAATTTGTTATTTTA
The DNA here is from genome assembly GCF_000270185.1 of Melissococcus plutonius ATCC 35311. NCBI lineage: Bacteria > Bacillati > Bacillota > Bacilli > Lactobacillales > Enterococcaceae > Melissococcus > Melissococcus plutonius. Next base: position 1,597,351 of record NC_015516.1, on the reverse strand, counting down.
TTTTTTGTTTTAGATAGTATGGATAACCATAAATAAGTTTGATAAGATATTCTTTGAAAGAATAATAATTAATTTTGAATAATTAATGGGCGTATTAATAGAACTATTTAAAGATAAAATGTAGAAAAGGATAAACTTTAATTCAATTTTTATTAAAGAAAATTAACAAGTAATCAATGAAAAAAAGATTCATATTTTAACAATTAACCAATTTTTATGATTAAATAACTTCATAGAGTAATTGTATGGCTATTAAATTAAAACCTTTTTACATCGTTTATGTTACTTGTATTTTTTATTCGAATGATCAAAGAATACTTTTAATATAGGTTGCATAAGAAATAATTAAAGTTTTCTGTTTTGGTCAAATAGAACATTAATAGTAAACAAGTAAGAATTATTCTATCTTTTTTAATAGATAATAAGATATAAAATTTTTAATTATATTGTTATGATTTGACAAAGATTAAATTTATTTAAATGCATCTTTTTCTAACTGAATTGGATAAAAGGATTATAATAGAAAGTAAAAAAGGAGTAATTATTTTAAAAGCAATACTCAAACTTTAACGTAATTAATGAGTAAAATACGGAATAGTTTATTAATAGGATTTTTAATAAATAGATCAGTTATTTAAGTATTTATATGTTGTCATTTGTTGGGTATAAGAAGTTTTGTAAGATCATTAAAAGGACCTATTGCTTGATGATTTTATGTACGATGTATAGAATATAAAAAGATGAACATTCGGGGGGAAGACGAATGAATAAATTTAAATTGCCAAAAAACATTTATGTCAAAACGGTCGCATTACGTATTAATAATTCTGAAGAGATGCTTAAATTTTATAGGGATATTGTCGGTTTTGTATTGAAAACAGAAGAAAATAATTTATCTGTTTTCGGTACTGTCGAATTGGATAGTCAGTTGTTGATCTTAGAAGAGATGGAGTCGATCGAACAAGGCAGCAAAACAAAACGGCTTGCTGGACTTTCTTTACGACTGCCTAATGAGGTTGAGTTGGCAACCATTGCTAGAAGAATTGTTAGTAATAAATATCCTATAGAAGGAGCAATCATCAGAAACGCACGTAGAAGTATTTTTTTGCTAGATCCAGAAGGCAATAGATTAGAGCTTTATTGTAATGTACCCTTATCTTTGAATGAAGAAAAAGGCGATCTTTCTCTTTTAAACTTAGACAAATTATTACAAAAGGGGTTACCTGTCTATCATGGATTATCAAAAGAAGCAAAATTTGACTTAATCTATTTGAACACAGAAAAAAATAGAGATAGCGTGCATTTCTATCAAAATACTTTGGGAATGTCCTTATTAGAAAACTATAATAATATATTAACAATGGGAGAAGGCCATTTCTCTATTGCTTTGCAAGAAGATAAACTAAATGAACGGTCAATAGCAAATAAAAATCAGTTAGGCATTGAATTTTTGATTTGTCCGGTGGTGTGTGATGGAGATATGCGACAATTGGAAGAACATCTACAGGCAGAACAAGTCAATTTTTTTATTGATAAAAGAAAAACATTTATTACAATTTATGATAAATTAGGTATTGAATGGTGGTTTATGCGTCATCCAAATATTAAAAAATAGCGTTGTTAAAAAGTAAAAATTAAGTGAGTGTTCAATATGTATAAACAAACACAGGCAATGATTCAGGAATTACTAAAGAAAAAGATTTTTCCAGGTGTAGCATTTACCTTTATAAGAAATAACAATCAAGAAAGTTATTGTTTTGGTGATGCACAACTTCTTCCTACACGTCAACCATTGACACCAAATTTACTTTTTGATGTAGCTTCCTTAACAAAGGTTATTTGTACGACTACAGTTATTTTAAAATTATGGCAAGAGGGCATAATTGCTTTAGAGGATCCCATAAAAAAATATTATCCTGATTTTAATGATGAAAAAATTACGATTCATCATTTAATGACACATACTTCAGATATAACAGGATATATTTCTAATAGAGATCAATTGAATAAGGAAGAATTAAGAAAAGCGTATAACCAATTACAATCAGGTAAATATCTGGGAAAAAGAGTTATGTATACTGATACAGGTACAATTTTATTGGGATTTATGTTGGAGTCGATCTTTAATGAGGATGTAGTGACAATTTTTACGAAAAACGTTTTACAACCCTTGCAAATGTCAATGAGCACATTTTTACTAGATGATTATAAAATCTGTATACCAACTGAGAATCATAAAGAACGAGGTATTATCCAGGGACAGACACATGATCCGAAAGCATTCATCTTAAAAGAGCATGCTGGCAATGCTGGATTGTTTACAAATAACAAAGACCTGGTAAATTTTGTTTCCATGTATTTAAATGAAGGAAGCTATGAAGGTAAATGCATTTTAACTCCTGAGACGATTCAAGCCTTACTAATAAATCAAACACCTTTTGATGAAAATAGTTGGTCACTTGGCTGGAAGTTGAAAAATGATTTAAGTGATAATCATCCACTTTTGTTTCATACAGGGTATACTGGCACCTTTTTGTTAATCGATGTGCAACAAAAAGAAGCCTTCATTTTTTTATCCAATCGAATCCATCCAGTGGATCACAAAGAAATATATATAAAATGTCGAGATGAGCTTGTACAGCAATATTTGTAAGAAAAAGCAGCTATGACTCATAAGTCTCTTGATTAGATGATATAATGATAATATAAGAGGAGGGTTCCAAATGATAGAAGAACCACTATTTTTAAAGCCTGTTTTTCAAGAAAAAATATGGGGTGGCGACCGGCTAAAAACCATTTTTGATTTCGATTTACCTAGTCATAATATTGGCGAAGATTGGGCAATTAGTGCCCATCCTCATGGTGTGAGTACTGTTTTAAATGGTCCTTATAAAGGTGTCAAGTTAAATGAGCTTTGGCAAAATCATAGAGAATTATTTGATTATGCTGAAGGCGAAGTATTTCCCCTTTTGACCAAAATTATTGATGCAGAAGACAATCTTTCTGTTCAGGTACATCCAGATGATACTTATGGATTAAAGCATCAAGGTGAACTTGGAAAAACCGAATGTTGGTATATTATTGATGCAGATCCAAATGCTACCATTGTTTATGGGCATAATGCAAAAACAAAAGAAGAATTTAAAGAGATGATTCAAAAAAATCAATGGGATGGATTATTGAGGAAAATTCACGTAAAGAAAGGTGATTTTTTCTATGTGCCCAGCGGTACGATCCATGCTATTGGTAAGGGAATTATGATCTTAGAAACACAACAAAGCAGTGACACAACCTATCGAGTCTATGATTATAATCGAAGAGATGCAAAAGGAAACAAACGTGAACTACACATTCAGCAATCAATTGATGTTGCAACAATTCCATTTAAGGCACCTATATTAAAAACACAACAGAAGAATGAAGGAACATCCACCATAACGATTTATCTCAAATCAAAATTTTTTAATGTTTATGAGTGGCAGGTTCAGGGAATTTTAGGATTAAAAAAACAAGCTCCCTATACACTAGCAACCGTTATAGAAGGAGCTGGTAGTTTAGTTATTGAAAATGAGTTGACACTTCCTGTAGATCGATATGAATTAAAAAAAGGAGACAGCTTCATTTTGCCTGCTTCGATTGAAAGTTGGCGAATCGAAGGCGAAGTAACAATTATTGCTTCTGAACCAAGTAACATTACTAACTAATCAGTAAAATTTAATAAGATTAATCCTCCATTTCAATCTTAATATAGTTTAGATTGAAATAGGAGATTAATCTAATAAATGGTATATTTTTAATTATTGTTAGATGATTAAAAATTTAGTTATATTATAGAGTTTATTTACATAGGATAACTAAGCAGAAATTTTTAATCATTTAAAGCATTAAATAAATAATAGAAAAATAGGTGAATAAATAGTCAATATAAAGAAGTTAATTTGCTAATGCTTGATGAATCAATCGAATACCTAGGTTTTCATTTCTGGCAAGAATGGGACCATGAAAATAAGAACAAAAAACATTTTTATAATGAACACCTTCAGTACCATCCTCCGCATTATTGCCATTTCCTTTTTTAGTTTTACCTAAGGGACGAAGATTTTCACCTAAAAATGTTCTACCATTATGATTTTCAAAACCATAATAGGTTTCATTAAATTCCTCATTATAAATTTCAATATCACCAATGTAGCGGTTATTTTCTTGGCTTAGTGTATAGTAATCCAATGCTCCAATGCCATCTATTTTTTCACCATTAGCACCAATATAATAATGACCTAAAAGTTGATAACCACCACAAATAGCTAAAAGCACACCATTATTTTCTATATAATTTACTAAACTTGTTTTTTTCTTTTGAATATCTTCTGAAATAATTTTTTGTTCAAAATCTTGTCCTCCTCCAAAAAAAACAAAGTTGTATTTTTCAGGTTCAAAAGGTTCATAAATACTGACCACTTCTGATTGGACTTCGATTTGCATTTTTTGACTAAGATACTTTAACATCAATATATTTCCATTGTCGCCATAAGTATTCATTAAATTGCCATACAAATGGCAAATGTTCAACTTATTTTTTGGCACCACTCATTCCTCCTTGAATATATTTTTTATCTGTAAGCAATTTGCGTAATTGTAACACTGCTGTATAGGTAGCTAAAATATAAACATTTTTTGTTGGCAATTTTTTAATTTCATCAATGACTGTATCTAATGAGGAGATTTCTTTTATTTTTTCTTCAGGAATTCCAGCGACCTTTAGACGTAAAGACATATCTTGATGACGATCACCACCTGCAATGACAGCTGGAATATTCATTGTAGCAAATGCTTCCTGATTTCCATCCCAAATCCAGCTAACATCAATACCGTCAGCATAATTTGCATTTAGTAAAGAGACGAGTGAGAAAGATGTTTGCGTTAAACCAATCATATCAATGACCTGATTCAATCCTACAGGATTCTTAACTAAAATTAATGTACATTCTTTATCACCAATCTGAATTGTTTCCTGTCTACCAAAGATTTCATCATTATCTTTCAAACCAGTCCTAATTTTCTCAGCTGAAATATGGTAATGTGTTGCAACGGCTGTGGCAGCCAAAGCATTATAAATATTATACATACCGACCACTGGAATATGATAGGTTGAACCATCAATGGTAAAATCAGAAGAATGATTATCCATCTGATTGATAGCTGTTAATGAAACATCTAACTGAGGACGATGAAAACCACAATTTGAACAATAGTATTTTCCAAGATTGGCGTAAGTAATCATTTTGTAATTAAGGATATGCTGACATTTAGGACATAGTAAACCATCTGTATTGTAATGGGCAGCCTGATCTTTATCTGGTAAATGGTTAAATCCATAATAACTTCTTGGATTCATTGTATCTGTTGAATTAAAAATCGGTGAATCACCATTACAGATAATTAGTGCTTCTGGTGCAGCCTTTGCACCTTCTAAAATCAAACGATAAGTAGTATAAATTTCTCCATAGCGATCCATTTGATCTCTGAAAATGTTTGTGAATACAAATGTCTGTGGTTTAATATATTTTGTCACATGACTTAAGCTTGCTTCATCGATTTCTAATACTGCAAATTTTTTTTGTTGATGTGTTTTTTTAGCACCAAGGAAAGTTGAAACAATCCCTTGTTCCATATTTGCACCTGTCGGGTTTGTTAAAACATCACCAAATTCTTGTTTTAAAATATTTACAATTAATGCCGTTGTCAATGTTTTTCCATTGGTGCCTGTTACAATAATTGTTTCATAGTCTTTTGCTAGAGTATCCAAGATTTTTGGATCTATTTTTAATGCTAATTTACCAGGATAACTACTTCCACCCTTAAGAAAGGTTTGTAAAAACCATTGGGAAGTTTTACCAGCGGCAACAGCGATGGAACTACGTACGTTCATAGAAGGTCCTCCGATTCCTATTTATCTTGTTGATATTAGAATAGTTATTCAATGCATCTATCATAACATAAGTAAAAAAGAAATTTAATCTTCTTTAGCTTTTCTTATTCATCCTAATCATAGAAAAAGATACTATGCGTAAGAAAACAAAAGAAAAACTAATGTGAATTATACTATCTATTTTTTTGATGAGTGTTTTATAATAAGAGTATCAAGATAGAAAGAAAATAAGAAACTTAGACTATTGAGTAGAATAGTAAAAAATAACTCATATTCTAATAATTACTAATAAAAAACTAATTATAAATTAATATAATAACAATAGATCAGAAAATTTTGTATATAATGTATATAAATGGATAATTTTTCTCCAATTTATTTGATCATAAAGATAGATACCTATCTTTATGATCAAATAAAAGCATCATTTTTGTTAGAATAAATGTCAATTATTTATTTGTTTAAATAAGCTATTTTGTAGAATTTAGTTACAATTATTTTTAATTACTGATTTTTTATTAAAAATATAGTAAAATACGATAGAACTAATGGAAAGGTATAGGAATAATGGCTCAACTATTTTTTAGGTATGGTGCAATGAATAGTGGAAAAACTATTGAAATTTTAAAAGTTGCTCATAATTATGAAGAACAGGGAAAACCTGTTACGATCATGACAAGTGGAATGGATACACGTGATGGAGTAGGAAATGTGTCTAGTCGGATTGGTCTTTGTCGACAAGCAACACCGATTTTTTCGCAAACGAATATCTTTCAGTTCGTTGAACATTTAAAAGATCAACCTTACTGTTTATTAATTGATGAAGCACAATTCTTAGAAAAACATCATGTTATTGATCTATCACGTATTGTTGATAAATTAAATATTCCAGTAATGGCATTTGGATTAAAAAATGATTTTCGTAATGAACTGTTTGAGGGTTCAAAATATTTGCTTTTATATGCAGATAAAATTGAAGAAATTAAAACCATTTGTTGGTTTTGTCATAAAAAAGCAATTATGAATCTTCATTATATAGATGGTAAACCTATTTATGAAGGGGATCAAGTACAAATTGGCGGCAATGAATCCTATTACCCAGTTTGTCGGTATCATTATTTTTGTCCACCCATTTAATCGAATAAGCATTGAAAAATAATTGAGGAGAGAAAAATAATCATGTATGATCAATTACAAGCAATTGAAGATCGATACGAAGAATTAGGAGAATTACTGAGTGATCCAGAGATCATCAGTGATACAAATCGCTTTTTAAAACTATCAAAAGAAGAAGCAAATCTTAGAGAAACCGTTGAGGTGTATCGTCGTTATAAGCAGGTTATACAGGGAATAAAAGATACAGAGGAATTACTTGGTGAATCACTGGAATCTGAAATGCTTGAAATGGCTAAGGAAGAATTATCTGAGTTAAAACAAGAAAAAGAAGTGTTGGGAGATAGAATTAAAATCTTGCTACTTCCAAAAGATCCAAATGATGATAAAAATATTATCATGGAAATAAGAGGAGCAGCAGGTGGCGATGAAGCTGCCTTATTTGCTGGTAATTTATTTTCTATGTATCAAAAATATGCTGAATTACAAGGTTGGAAAATTGAAGTAATGGATGCAAATATTACAGGTATTGGTGGTTATAAAGAAGTTATTATGATGATAACTGGTGAAAATGTCTTCTCAAAACTTAAATATGAAAGTGGGGCACATCGCGTTCAACGTGTTCCTTCAACTGAGTCGCAAGGGAGAATCCATACTTCAACAGCAACCGTTGTCGTAATGCCTGAAGCAGAAGAAGTAGAAATTGACTTAGAAGATAAGGATATTCGGACAGATATTTATCATGCTAGTGGAGCTGGTGGACAACATATTAACAAAACAGCTTCAGCAGTTCGTTTAACACATCTCCCAACTGGGATTGTTGTGGCGATGCAAGATGAGCGTTCTCAATTAAAAAACAGAGAAAAGGCAATGAAAATACTAAGAACACGGGTCTATGACCAATTACAACAAGAGGCACAAAGTGCCTATGATGCTGATAGAAAATCAGCAGTTGGTACAGGTGATCGTTCTGAAAGAATCCGGACCTATAATTTTCCACAAAACCGCGTAACAGATCATCGAATTGGCTTAACCTTACAAAAATTAGACCAAGTATTATCAGGCAAATTAGACGAAATTATTGATGCATTGGTTCTTTATGATCAAACTTCTAAATTAGAAGAGTTGCAAAATGGAGAATAGCTATTTTGAAGTCCTACAATGGGCTTCTTCTCTTTTAATTAAAAATGGCCAAGAATGTCATGCCATCTACTATGTTTTTTTGAAACGAAAAAACTGGGAGAAAATCGACTGGCTACAACATATGAAAGAAACAATGTCCAAAGAGGAAAAAAAACAATTGGAAACAGATCTTTCTAAGTTATTAAACGATTATCCACCTCAATATTTACTGGGTGAAACGGAGTTTTATGGCTTACCTTTTTTGGTTAATGAACACACACTAATTCCAAGACCTGAAACAGAGGAGCTGGTTGATTATTGTTTAAAAGAAAATGAAGCTGCCTATTCAACAATAGTAGATGTTGGAACAGGGACAGGGGCCATTGCCATTAGTTTAAAGCACGCTCGTCCACAGTGGCAGGTGACAGGGATTGATATTTCTAAACAGGCATTGATTGTTGCACAAGAAAACGCAAAAATATTAAATACAACCATTGATTTTTTGTCTGGCGATCTTCTCGAGCCGCTCATGATGAATGGACAGAAAGTTGACATGATAATTTCCAATCCGCCTTATATAAGCAAAGCAGAGAAGAATTGGATGGATCGAAGTGTGATTAAGTATGAACCTGCCTTGGCATTATTCGCTGATCAAAATGGTCTAGCTATCTATCAACGTTTGGCCGAAGAAGCGAAAAAGGTTCTTAAAGAAGATGGAAAAATTTATCTTGAAATTGGATTTCAACAAGGAAAAGCGGTACAGGAAATTTTTCAGCAAGCTTTTCCAACGAAACAAATCATCATTAAAAAAGATTTAGCTAAAAATGATCGTATTGTAGCTATTACATAAAAGCTTGTAGCATTGAATTTATTTTCAGCTCTTTTGTAATAAGTAGGAGAGCTACATTGATAAATATTAGAGGATAAAATATGAAAACAACACAACTATTTTTAGAACAAGAATTACCTATAGCTGCTAAATTTGTTAAACAAGGAGAGTTGATTGCTTTTCCAACTGAGACAGTTTATGGTCTTGGAGCCAATGCACTAGATGAAATAGCAGTAAAAGAAGTGTATGAGGCAAAGGGTCGTCCTAGTGATAATCCATTAATTATTCATGTTGAAACGGTTGAACAAATCAAAAAGTATGTTAGTAATTTTCCATTTATTGCTGAAAAGCTAGCAAAACATTTCTGGCCAGGACCATTAACGATGATTTTTAATATCAAGCCGGGAACTTTTCCAGAAGTTGTAACAGGTGGACTAACAACAGCAGCTTTTCGAATCCCAAATAATCGGCTAACGTTAGAACTTATCCATCAGGCTGGTGTGCCTTTAGTTGGACCTAGTGCCAATACTTCTGGAAAGCCAAGTCCAACAATTGCTGAACATGTCTATCATGATCTACAAGGAAAAATTGCTGGTGTCTTAGATGGTGGAGCAACACAAATTGGAATAGAATCCACTGTTTTAGATTTAACAACAGAAGTGCCTACAATATTGCGACCAGGATTAATTACAAAACAAGAATTGAAAGTAATCATTGGAAAGGTAGCTGTTGATCAACATCTACTCAATGAGAAAGAACAACCAAAAGCACCGGGGATGAAATATAAACACTATTCACCTGATACAGCTGTTTGGATTATTTCAATGCCGGCTGATTGGGAAAAAGCTATTCATTTAGCAAAAGAAAGACGACTAAAGATTGGCTTATTTGCAGATGAAAAAATTGTTGATACCTACCGATCACAAATAACAGCTACATTTTCATTTGGAGAAGATACAGCTATAAATGCAGCAAAATATTTATTTGCGGGTTTACGTGAGCTAGACCAAATGGCGGTTGATGTTATTTTTGCACAGGGATTTGCCGAAAGATCTATGGCTCTTGCCTATATGAATCGATTAAAAAAAGCAGCAGGCCAAAAAGTATTTTCCAATCAAACTTTTTATTCGGAGTAAAATTGAGTATAATAAATTAAATACAAAATAAATAGGTGAGGGATGAGAGATGGATTTTCAAAGATATGATCCGGAATTATGGCAGGCGATAAAAAAAGAAAGAAATCGTCAAGAAAACAATTTAGAGTTAATTGCTTCAGAGAATATAGTTTCAAAAGCAGTTATGGCTGCACAAGGTAGTCTATTAACAAATAAATATGCGGAAGGTTATCCAAATCAAAGACATTATGGTGGTTGTGAATTTATCGATGAAATTGAACAACTAGCGATTGATCGAGCAAAACAATTATTTAATGCTTCCTATGCAAATGTTCAGGCCCATTCTGGATCGCAAGCAAATGCAGCGGCTTATCTATCTTTAATTGAACCAGGCGACAAAGTTCTTAGTATGGAACTTTCTTCTGGTGGACATATCACTCACGGTGCATCAATGAATTTTAGTGGAAAAATGTATGATTTTGTTGGTTATGGTGTAGATCCAACGACTGAAGTCATTGATTATGAAGTTGTACGTATTTTAGCTCGAAAACACCAACCAAAATTAATTGTTGCTGGTGCCAGTGCTTATGCAAGAACAATCGACTTTAAAAAATTCCGTGAAATTGCAGATGAAATAGATGCAAAATTACTAGTAGATATGGCACATATTGCTGGATTAGTCGCTGCTGGTCTTCATCCTAGTCCTATTCCTTATGCTGATATAACAACAAGTACTACACATAAAACCTTAAGAGGACCACGAGGTGGATTACTTTTAACAAATGATGAAAAATTAGCAGAAAAGATCAATAGAATGGTTTTTCCTGGATTGCAAGGAGGTCCCTTGGAACACATTATTGCTGCAAAAGCTGTTGCATTTAAAGAAGCTTTAGATCCAGAATTCAAGCATTATGCGAATCAGGTGATCAACAATGCCAAAGCTATGACAAAGGTATTTAATCAGGCGCCAGAAGCTCGCTTAGTAAGTGGTTCAACAGATAATCATTTGTTATTGGTTGATGTATTGGGATTTGGTCTAAATGGTAAACAAGCAGAAGAAATTTTAGAGAATGTTGCTATTACAGTGAATAAAAATGCGATTCCTTTTGAACAACAAACATCATCTGAAACCAGTGGTATTCGTATTGGGACACCAACCATTACTACAAGAGGATTTAAAGAAGCAGATGCTATAAAGGTGGCAGAACTAGTTATTAAAGCTCTAGCAAATCCAACAAATGATCCTATTCAGCAGGAAATTCGAGCAAATGTCCAAAAATTAACACAAAAATATCCTTTAAATATATAGTAAAGGATTATCTGGTCAATTGTTGTATTTTGATTTACAATAGAACAGAAAAAGCAAACCAACTAAAGGAGAGTAACTATGGGAAAATTTCAAGTCATTGATCATCCATTAATTCAACATAAATTAACAATTATTCGTAATAAAGATTGTGGTACAAAGGTTTTTCGGGAGGTTGTTAATGAAATTGCCATGCTAATGGCTTATGAAGTATCAAGAGATATGCCACTTGAAGAAATCAGTATTGAAACACCCATTGTGGAAACCACTCAAAAAACATTATCAGGAAAAAAAGTGGCAATTATTCCAATTTTACGTGCAGGGATTGGAATGGTAGATGGTATTTTAGGATTAATTCCGGCCGCAAAGGTAGGACATATTGGCTTATATCGTGATCATGAAACATTAGAACCTGTAGAATACTTTATAAAAATGCCAGAAGATCTTGCAGCACGACAATTATTTGTGGTTGATCCCATGCTTGCAACTGGAGGTTCAGCGATTATGGCGATTAATTCCTTGAAAAAGCGTGGCGGTAGTAATATTAAATTTGTTTGTTTGGTTGCTGCTCCTGAAGGCGTCAAGGCGTTACAAGAAGCACATCCAGATATAGATATCTATACAGCAGCCTTAGATGATCATTTAAATGAAAATGGCTATATTGTTCCAGGCTTAGGAGATGCAGGCGATCGATTATTTGGTACTAAATAGGTTATAAACAATAATTCCTAACTTAATAGTAAAAATTAAAAAATAACACATTGATTGATATTGAAAAGTGGCTAATTCACTAGTAATATTTTTAGATTACTTTAATTGATCGATGAAATGGAACGAATAACTAGGTTAATTAAAACAAAAAACGATTTGCTTTTCATTTTAAAAGCAAATCGTTTTTTGTTAATTCGTTTTAGTTATGCCAGCTGCAGGGATCGAACCTGTGACCTACGCGTTACGAGTGCGTTGCTCTACCAACTGAGCTAAGCTGGCAAAAGATATATTTGATTATAAAATGGAAATAGGAATTTGTAAAGAAATTTTTGATAATATGAAAAATTTTATGTTATTTATCCTTTTTTTAGTTATTGCTCATTGATAAAGCAGCAGTAAAGTAGAAGCAATTTTGACGTATTTTATTTTAAATCAATTGAATTGTAATTTTATATAAGATCTCTCTTTATTCATTTATGAAAAACATTAAACATAGTAAAATAGCACAAATTCCATACTTGTATTTATTGATAGTAGCCTGTTTTGTTTCCTGCATCATGATCATGCTCTTGTTTAATAGGAAATAATGATTGCTGGAATAGTGATTGCCTTTCATCAACTATTCCACTATACTAATATTAAAATTCACCTGATTTTGTATCTATCAATGAAAAATGATAGTAAATCAAGTAGGTTTATTTTGTTTAGTTAAATCGCAAAAAATACTAAAAAGAAGGAATTTTATGTATATATTATATTGGTATCCCAAATGTTCAACTTGCCAAAAGGCGAAGAAATGGTTAGATAAAAAGAATATAGAATATCGTACGGTTGACATGATAAAAAATCCGCCAAGCGAACAACTCTTAGCAACGTGGATGGAAGAAGGCGAACAACCATTAAGAAAATTTTTTAATACGAGTGGACAACATTATAGAGAACAAGGATTAAAAGAAAAAGTCCCTAATTTTTCAATAACTGAAGCTAGTCAATGTTTATCAAAAGATGGCATGTTGATTAAACGTCCGATACTTAGTAAAGAAGATCGATTTTTAATCAATGGCTTTAATGAAGCAAAGTATGAAGAAGTAATAAGAAATACTAACATTAACAGAAAAATTGTTGAAGAAATACTATGGGTAGCTCCAGTAGACAATGGTTATCGGATTGGTTTAACCAATCAAGCACAAGATGAATTAGGAAAAATTACTTATGCAACATTTCCTAAACCAGGACAAACCATAGTAAAAGGAGAATCATTAATTGAGTTGGAAGCAGAAAAATCTGTCAGCGAATATGAAAGTCCATTAACTGGCACCATTCACTCGATTAATGAAGCAGCTGCCGAGGATTCTAGTATTTTAGATGATTTGGATGAAGAAAAACTATGGATTGTGACACTTACAGAGGTAGCAAAAGAACAATTTGATCAATTATAGGATTGACATTTCATTGTTTTGATAATATAATTGAGAATTATATAGAAAGAAAATAAGCAAAACCTTTGAAAAGAAGAGTACTTATCTAAGTTGTTTGGAAGAGACCCTTGTTGGCTGAAAATAGGGAACAATTAGGATAAGGAAGATGGTCTTTGAGATGAATAGGCGAGCTGTATGCAAACTTATTACGGAAGTGCCCGTTAAAGCACCACGGTATTGGATTGTACTGTATGAGTCTGTTGCTGTGAAGCAATAGAAAACTAAGGTGGTAACACGAAATAAACGCTTTCGTCCTTTTTGTCAATTTTGGCAGAAGGATGAGAGCTTTTTTATTTTTATGGATAATTATGTGAATTTTTAGAAAATACAGACGGAGGGATTGCTAAAATGGCCTATATTGAATTAAAAAATGTAAATAAAATATTTTCCACCAAGGCTGGTAAAGTCAAGGCACTTAATAATATCTCCTTAGAAATAAATCAGGGAGATATTTATGGCATTATTGGTTACTCTGGAGCAGGGAAAAGTACTTTAGTACGTTTGTTGAATGGATTAGAATTTTCAACGAACGGTGAAGTTATTGTGCAAAAGCAAAATGTAAAACAGCTTTCCAGTCGCGAATTACGTCAATTTCGTGAAAAGATTGGAATGATTTTTCAACATTTTAATTTGCTATGGTCTAGAACAGTACTTGAAAATATTCTTCTGCCTTTAGAAATAGCTGGCATTGCAAAATCTGAACGTAAAACGCGTGCAGCAGAATTGGTAAATTTAGTTGGCCTTAAAGGGAAAGAAACAGCTTATCCTAGCCAATTATCCGGTGGACAAAAACAACGTGTCGGTATCGCTCGTGCTTTAGCAAACGAACCAAAGATTTTACTTTGTGATGAAGCAACCAGTGCTCTTGACCCACAAACGACAGATGAAATTTTAGAATTATTATTAAAGATTAACCAAACTTTAAACTTAACGATTGTTTTAATCACACATGAAATGCATGTCATTCAGAAAATCTGTAATCATGTGGCTGTCATGGAAAATGGTCAAGTTATTGAAGCAGGAAATGTGATAGATATTTTCAAAAAGCCAAAAACAGAAGTGACAAAACGTTTTGTTATGCAAGAAACAGATGGAGATAGAGAAGAAACAGAAGGCATCATTAATGAATTGCTGAAACAATACCCACAAGGCAGTATTGTTCGGTTAACTTTTCATGGTGAACAAGTAAAACTACCAATTATTTCACAACTTATAAAAAAATATGAAGTTGATATTAGTATTATATATGGCAATATTAACCAAACGAAACAGGGAGCGATTGGTTCTTTGTATATCCAGCTATTAGGTGAAGAAGAAAATATTAAAAAAACGATCCAGGCACTACAAAGATTCAAAGTAGAAACAGAGGTGATTGATCATGAATGAAGGGATTTCTAGTTTTTTTGATTTTTCACAAATAGATCTCGCAAAGTTACAAGAGAAAACGATTGAAACATTGACGATGACAGGAATTTCTATTATTATTGTAACAATTTTAGGTTTGCTCTTAGGGTTGTTATTATTTGAAACTTCTGAAAAATCTAATAATAGTCTAACAAAAATTTTATATTGGATTGTTGCGATTTTTGTTAATATTTTTCGTTCCATTCCATTTATTATTTTAATTGTTTTATTAATTCCCTTTACCAAAAATCTACTAGGAAGTATGTCTGGTGTCACTGGCGCTTTGCCAGCTTTGATTATTTCTGCAGCACCCTTCTATGCAAGAATGGTTGAAATTGCCTTTCATGAAATTGATCGAGGTGTCATTGAAGCGGCTGAGGCAATGGGTGCCAATCGTCTTCAAATCATCTGGAAGGTTTTATTGCCGGAAAGTCTACCAGCATTGATCTCAGGATTAACGGTTACCACGATTTCATTAGTAGGTTATACAGCAATGGCAGCTGCAATTGGTGCTGGCGGTTTGGGAAGTCTAGCTTATCAAGACGGTTTCCAAAGAGGTCAAAATACAGTTACTTTAGTCGCAACCATTTGTATTTTAATTATTGTATTTATTATTCAATTCATTGGTGATATGGTTGTTAAAAAGGTAGATAAACGATAAAAAGGAGAGGTAACGATGAAAAAACGTACACTGGCATCAATTTTTATAGCAGGTTTAACAATTTTTATTTTAAGTGGATGTGGTGGCAAGAAAAGTGATCAGTCGGTATTGAAAGTTGGTGCTTCACCTGTTCCACACGCAGAAATTTTGGAGCATGTAAAACCATTATTAAAAAAAGAGGGAATTACGCTGGAGGTAACAACCTATACAGATTATATTTTGCCCAATGAAGCATTAGAAAATAAAGATATTGATGCTAATTATTTTCAACATTCTCCCTATCTAGATAAAGCAAAGAAGGAAAAAGGCTATGACTTTGTCAATGTTGGCAACATCCATTTAGAACCGGTTGGTTTTTATTCTAAAAAATATAAAAATTTAAATGATATTCCGAAAGGTTCCACAATTTATGTTAGTAATTCACAGACCGATTGGGGAAGAGCATTGGCGATTCTTAAAGATCATGGATTGATTACTTTGAAAAAAAATAGTGATGAAGTCAATGCAACGTTTGATGACATTGATAAAAATGTGAAGCATTTAAAATTTAATCATGAGAGTGACCCAGCAATGATGACCAGTTTCTATGAAAATAAAGAAGGTGCAGCTGTGCTTATTAACTCAAATTTTGCTGTTGATAAAGGAATGAATCCTAAAAAAGAAGCATTGGCTCTCGAAAAACAAAGCAGTCCTTATGCCAATATCGTCGCAGTCAGAAAAGAAGATAAAAATGATAAACGCGTAAAAAAATTAATCAAGGCTTTACATGAAAAAGAAACGAAGGATTGGATCTTAAAAAAATGGCATGGGGCAATCGTTCCTGTGGATAAGTAAAATGAATTTTCTAATTTTTGTTCACTGACTGTGTGAATTCAAAATATCACTCAGGTAGTTTTTCAAGTCATTCTTCAAGTAGTTCAATACACAGTTATTCATGAGATAAATAGAATCAAGGATTCTATTTATCTCATTTTGTATTTACCTGTCTTGAATAATAAATTAACATATATTTACTCATCATATATAATAATTCACCTATTCTTTACTACTTATTTTAATAAGTTCTATTGGTTCAAATTTTGATGAGTGAATTGTTAATAAATCACTTTATAAAATTTATTTAATAAAAATAAAAAAGGAATAACCAATGAATTATTTATGATTATTTGGCATTTATCAGTTATAATTTTGTCAAAGACCTATTTTTTATTTTGATAAATAGTATTCATGCTTATTTTTCATGCTTGTTATTTTCTGACTTTTTTTAAAAGTTTTTATGTTGTTAACTTATTTAGATATAGAAATAATTAATACTAAATAAAATTGATTTTTATTTATGAAATTTTATAGAAGTAAATAGAATAATAAAAAGTTAAATAATCATTTATAAATGAATTTTTTTAAATAATTAATTGCGGTTCATTCTCAATTGGGATAAAATGAGTGAGAACGAAATTATTGGGAGGCTATTTTTTATGTCTGTTTTAGAAGTTAAAAATTTACATGTATCCATTGAGAATAAAGAGATATTAAAAGGATTAAATTTAACAATAAAAACAAATGAAATTCATGCCATTATGGGACCAAATGGTGCTGGGAAATCTACCTTATCTGCTGCTATTATGGGAGATCCGGCTTATGAGGTAACGAGTGGTGAAATTTTATTTGATGGAGAAAATATTTTAGCTCTCAAAGTAGATGAACGGGCACGTCTTGGTCTATTTTTAGCTATGCAATATCCAAGTGAAATTACAGGAATCACCAATGCCGAATTTATAAGAGCTGCTATCAATTCAAAATATGAAAAAGATGAAGATAAAATTTCAGTTATGAATTTTCTGAAAAGATTAGACAAAAAAATGGCTTTATTAAATATGCCGGAGGAAATGGCTGAACGTTATCTTAATGAGGGCTTTTCTGGTGGTGAAAAAAAACGAAATGAGATTTTACAATTATTAATGCTCGAACCGACATTTGCCATTTTAGATGAAATTGATTCCGGGCTTGATATTGATGCTTTAAAAGTAGTTGCAAAAGGTGTAAATGAAATGCGTGGCGAAAATTTTGGCGCGTTAATTATTACACATTATCAACGTCTCTTAAATTACATTACACCAGATGTTGTTCATATTATGATGGATGGACGTGTGGTTAAAACCGGAACAGCAGAACTAGCGAAGCAACTTGAATCAGAAGGATATGCTGGAATCAGCCGAGAACTGGGTATCGAATATAAAGAAGAAGTGTAAGAGGAGAAGTGAGATGAAAGATATACACATGATTGATTATCTTGAAGACATTAAAGCTTTTTCTGCTGAGAAAGAAGAACCTACTTGGATGAGTGAACTGCGACTTGACGCATTAAAAAATGTCGATGAATTAGATTTGCCTAAGGTGGATCGTGTAAACTATAAACGCTGGCCATTATTTAATGTAAATATAAACAATTACACACCACAACCAGAATCCCTAGCAGACTTCAATCAATTCGCCGATCATTCAGCTATTATACAGAAAAGTTCTTTTAATCAATTTGAACAATTATCAAAAACACTAGCTGAACAGGGTGTAATTTTCACAGATCTATTTACGGCCCTGCTAGAATTTCCAGACCTGGTAAAAGAATACTATATGACAAAAGCCGTAAAAACGGATGAAAATAAATTAACAGCGGTACATACGGCATTTATGAACAGTGGTATTTTTATCTATATCCCCAAAAATGTAGTCATCAAAGAGACACTTGAAACATTGTTTATCCAAGATACAGATAGTGACCAACCTTTATTTAAGCATGTTTTAATTATTGCCGAAGAAAATAGTGAAATGAGTTACTTAGAACGCTTTCAATCTACAGAAGATACGTTGAAGAGCGTGTCTGGCAATATTGTTGTAGAAGTTATTGCAAAAAGAGGCGCAAAAATTAAATATACTGCTGTTGATCAATTAGGAAAAAATATTACTTCATATATTCATCGTTGTTGTTACCTAATGCAAGATGCACAAATTGATTGGACAATCGGTGCAATGAATGACGGAAATACCATTTCTAATTTTAATGCTGAATTAGCTGGCAAGGGTGCTTCTGCAGAAGTGAAAGTTACAGCGATTAGTTCTGAAAAACAAATACAAGGAATGAATACACAGATCAGCAATCGATGTGCCCATACTGTCAGTCATATTCAGCAGCATGGTGTTGTGTTAGATGCAAGCACTTTGACATTCAATGGAATTTGTCATCTATTGAAGGGAGCCAAAGAAGCAGATGCTCAACAAGAAAATCGAGTATTAATGCTTTCAGATAAAGCGAGAGGTGATGCCAATCCAATCTTGCTGATTGATGAAAATGACGTAACGGCAGGGCATGCTGCAAGTGTAGGCAGTTTAAATGCGGATGATTTATATTATCTTATGAGTCGTGGATTATCTAAACAGGTAGCAGAACGCTTGATTGTTCATGGATTTTTAACGCCAATGATTTCTACTATTTCTAACAAAGAAGTTCAAGAAAAAATGATGGTAATTATTGACAGAAAGTTGGCAAAATGATGATAGATGCCCAAAAAATAAAAGAAGATTTCCCAATTTTATTTCAACAAGTAAATGATGAACCACTTGTTTACCTTGATAATGCGGCAACAACCCAAAAACCGATAGCTGTTCTTAAAAAAATGATGAATTATTATGAAAAGGATAATGCCAATGCCCACAGAGGCGTTCATACTTTGGCTGAACGGGCGACTGTTAAATATGAAGCAGCTAGAGAAAAAATTCGCCTATTCATTCATGCCAATGAAACAGCAGAAATACTGTTTACAAGAGGAACTACGACAAGTTTAAATTGGATTGCTCAAAGTTATGGCGAAAGAATTCAAGCAGGCGATGAGATTGTTATTTCATATATGGAACATCATTCAAATATCATTCCCTGGCAACAATTGGCCAAAAGAAAAGGGGCAGTTTTAAAGTATATTGACTTAACAGAAGAGGAATTTTTAGATATAGAACAAGCAAAACAAATCATTACCAATAAAACAAAAATTGTTTCACTGACACATAGTTCAAACGTATTAGGTGTCATTAATCCAATCAAAGAATTAACCACGCTTGCTCATCGCATGGGTGCAATCATAGTTGTTGATGGTGCTCAATCAGTTCCCCATTTTCCGATTGATGTCCAACAATTGGATATTGATTTCTTGGCTTTTAGTGGTCATAAGATGTGTGGTCCAACTGGCATTGGTGTATTATATGGAAAACGGGAATTCTTAGAAGAAATGGAACCTGTTGAATTTGGTGGCGAGATGATTGACTTTGTACATCTGTATGAAAGTACGTGGAAAGAATTGCCTTGGAAATTTGAAGCAGGCACACCAAATATTGCAGGCGCTATTGCTTTAGGAGCAGCTATTGATTACTTAACCGAAATCAAGCTTTCAGAGATTCAAGAACATGAAGCAATGCTGGTCGATTATTTGTTACCAAAATTACAAGCAATCGATGGAATAACGATTTATGGACCAAAAAATACGAAAGATCATACAAATGTTATCTCGTTTAATTTGGAAGGTCTGCATCCACATGATGTAGCAACAGCACTAGATATGGAAGGCATTGCTGTCAGGGCGGGACATCACTGTGCTCAACCCTTAATGAATTACCTAAACGTATCTGCAATGGTACGAGCAAGTTTTTACTTTTACAATACAAAAGAAGATGCCGATCGATTGATTGAGGCAATTTTAGCGACAAAGGAGTTTTTTAAACATGGCACTTTCTAAATTAGATAATTTATATCGTCAAATCATTTTAGATTACTCAAGTCATCCTCATCATTATGGTACGTTAAAAGATTCTAGTGAAAAAATTGAAATGAACAATCCAACTTGTGGTGATGTTATTCAGTTGGAAGTGAAAATCGAGAACAATACCATCAGTGATATTGCCTTCACAGGAAGTGGTTGTTCCATTAGTACGGCAAGCGCAAGCATGATGACGGATGTCGTTCTTGGTAAATCTGTTGAAGAAGCAGAACACTTAGCGGTGGTTTTTGCTCAAATGGTTCAGGGAACAGATTTACCAGAAGCAGATATTGATGCATTAGGGGATGCAGCAACATTGCAAGGAGTAGCAAAATTCCCTGCACGTATAAAATGTTCAACTTTAGCTTGGAAAGCTTTAGGAAAGGCTTTAACGAATGAAAACGGCCAAGCAACAGAAAACCATTCGCATAAGAAAGAAGAGTGAAACGAATGAGCGAGTTAGAATTACCAGAAGATTATCAATACGGTTTTCATGATGAAATAGAGCCAGTGTATACAACAGGTAAGGGACTATCTGAAGAAGTGATTCGTGAAATTTCTCGTATAAAAGAAGAACCAGAATGGATGTTAGATTTTCGTTTAAAATCTTTGAAAACATTTTATAAATTACCAACACCAAATTATGGACCTGATTTATCAGAACTAGATTTTGATGATTTCAATTACTTTATTCGTTCAAGTGATAAACCCGTTCGGGATTGGGAAGATGTTCCAGAAGAAATTAAAACAACTTTTGATGTTTTAGGAATTCCAGAAGCCGAACATGCCTATCTTGCCGGTGCTTCTGCTCAATATGAATCTGAAGTCGTTTATCATAATATGAAGGATGAATTCACAAAACTGGGAATCATTTTTACAGATACAGACACAGCATTAAAAGAATACCCAGAATTAATGAAAGAATACTTTGGAAAATTAGTTCCTCCTACCGATAACAAATTAGCAGCATTAAATTCAGCAGCCTGGTCTGGTGGTACGTTCATCTATGTACCAAAAGGAGTCCAAACCGATATTCCTATCCAGTCTTATTTCCGAATTAATACGGAAAATGAAGGTCAATTTGAACGAACCTTAATCATTGTAGAAGAAGGTGCTAGTATCAATTATGTTGAAGGCTGTTCTGCACCAATCTATTCAACAAATAGTTTACATGCAGCTGTGGTCGAAGTTTATGTAAAAAAAGGTGGGTATTGTCGTTATACCACCATTCAAAACTGGTCAACCAATGTTTACAGTCTTGAGACAAAACGAGCACAAGCGTTAGAAAATGCGACCATGGAATGGGTTGACGGTAATTTTGGTTCCAAAACAACAATGAAATATCCAAGTGTTTATCTCGATGGCCAACGAGCACGTGGCACCATGCTATCCATTGCTGTAGCAAAAAAAGGTGTCGTGTTAGATAGTGGTGCTAGGATGATTCATAATGCACCAAATACTTCAAGTACCATTGTGTCAAAATCAATTGCTAAAGAAGGCGGCGCAGTTGATTATCGAGGCACCGTGCGTTTTGGACGGAATAGCGCTGGCTCATCAAGTCATGTTGAATGTGATACAATCATCATTGGCGATGAATCTACCTCAGATACATTTCCTTATAATGAAGTGTTAAATAACGATATTACCTTAGAGCATGAAGCGAAAGTATCTAAAATTTCAGAAGCCCAGTTGTATTATTTGATGAGCAGAGGAATTTCAGAGGAAGAAGCAACAGGAATGATCGTAATGGGCTTTGTCGAGCCATTTACAAAGGAATTACCAATGGAATACGCAGTTGAGCTGAATCGACTGATTAAGTATGAGATGGAAGGGTCGGTTGGTTAAAAAATAAGCTAGAAGTGTTGATATGTCAGCATTTCTAGCTTATTTTTTATCTCTAATTAATTGTGAATATATTGTCGAATATAATTGATACTAAAAATTAACATAATTCGCAATCTATTCTCTAGTATCTTTGATTTTATTCTATATTACATGAATTTAGATATTCATCATGATTTAAATATTTTTGAATTACAAAATGTAAATTTTATAATTTAGAGTCCTTTTCAATTGGTAATCCAATATATCTCAAAACAGAAAAAGTTCAATGAATAAAAATAGGGAAGTAAATTATGCAATTTCACATCATTTTAATTTAATAACTCTTAAATACAAAAAAACATAGTGAGAAAAATTAGCTATGTTTTTTTACATTTTATATAAAAATATTTAACATTGCAAAGTATATTGTGTATAATTTAACAAGAGGGATAAAAATAGGATATTTAGGAAATTTTTAAGAGAGAACCGCAACTTATTTTCGATAATAAAGTCCATTTATATTCAATACTTCATTGATTCGAAGATGATCCATTGATTGAAAGTACAGAATTTATGAATACAGATAATGAGAAATCAAAAAATAGTATTGTATTACTGAAACTGATGAAGAAGAATTGGAGAAAGAAAAATAGGTGGTCAATTTTTTCATATGACATAACTAAATTTTGAAAGGGAATTAATAACCTATAGATAAAAAACAGGAGTATTTAAATGAACTAGAATATCATTTGTCTTTACCACATAAAATATGCAATGAAATAATTAATGATATATCAGAGCGAATTGAAGATGAGAAAAAGAGGAAGCCAATATAGAGGTTATACTAGAAAAAATTGGATCATCATCAGAACTAGCTAAAGAATGGAATAAAACCTATTTTACAACGAAAGGTGTAGAATACTTTGAATATAAGTCCAATAAAGAAAACAAGTTTCCTTTGATTCATATTGTAATAAAAAACAGATTTAATAAAAAAGCAAATAGTAAGTCTAAAATGCCAATTGCTAGAGGAGTGATTGCTTTTGGTAGACATGCTCAAGGTATTATATCAATGGGAATATTCTCACAAGGTATTATTAGTTTAGGGTTGATAAGTATAGGAGTTATAGCAGGTGGATCAATTTCAATAGTAGTTATAGCTATGGGGATTTTGTCACTTGGGGGAATTTCAATAGGAACTTTAGCTATCGGAGTAACGGCATTAGGAAATTTCTTGTGTGGGTACGCAACATTTGGGAATATAGTAGTTGGGAAATTCACCTTTGGTAACGTTGTTTCAGGAGATGTTAAAGTTCCTATTGGAAATAATCCATCGGTTGAACAACTTATAAATGATTTAAATGAAATTATTGTTAAAAGCAAGGGATATCCATTAAGTCATTCATTCTATAAAATTTTACAATATATTGCTAAACATCCATCTGTAATTTTAATCATACTAATAATGATAGGTGCTAGTTTACTCGGTATATATTATATTTACAGATCAAATTTTAAAAAAGTATATGTGAGATAAATGGCGAGAGATTATGAAACAATCTGATTACAATATTTTAATTTGAGATGATGCAGGAAAGCAGAACTGTAAATGTCGCAAACCTATTAAAAAGTAAAAAATCTTCATATGTGATCTAAAATTAGTAGCTTATGTGAGGGAAGTTACAACTAAATTAATTTTTGAAAGTTTTTTTTCTAAAAGACAGATTTTGTAGCGAAGAATGAAAACAGGAGTAGAAAAGTTAGCTGTTAGAATCAATGTAATAATTAATTGTTTGAGAATCACCAGCTATTTATTGATAATTTTAGACTAGCAATAAGTGAAAAATCTAGAAAGTTACTTTTGGAGAATATTTTACAGAAAGAACTACATGAATTT
Organism: Melissococcus plutonius ATCC 35311; assembly: GCF_000270185.1. NCBI lineage: Bacteria > Bacillati > Bacillota > Bacilli > Lactobacillales > Enterococcaceae > Melissococcus > Melissococcus plutonius. Next base: position 1,573,160 of record NC_015516.1, on the reverse strand, counting down.
CATTTAAAGAAAAAAGAAATACTGATACCCATGTTAAACAAAACAGATAATCATGATTTTTCATGAGTTTGAATTATAATCTATCTAAAGTAAGGGAGTTAACTTGTTATGGAATTAAGTGATGCTATCTCGCAAATGAAAGCGTTAATAAATACATCTTTACATTATTCATCTGATAGCTATGATATTGAGAGACTTGTTGAATTGAAGAGAATACTAGGTGATTTGACAAAGACTTATTCTGATGCTACTTCTGATCAGAAAATAGCACTGTATTTTGATTCAGATACAGGATATGTTACACCAAAAGTCGATATTAGGTCAGTAGTTTTTAACGATCAAGATAAATTACTACTTGTTAAAGAAAAAAAAAGAAGGAACTTGGTCATTGCCAGGGGGATGGGCTGATGTGGGATATTCCCCTTCAGAAATTGCTAGAAAAGAGACTCTAGAAGAATCAGGACTTGATGTAACACCAATAAGTTTATTTAAAGTTATCGATAAAGCAAAACATCCCTATCCCAAAAGTTTAGAGTATGTTTACAAATTATTTTTTTATTGTAAGGCAAATTCATATATTACCAAAACAGGATTAGAAACTTCAGAGATTGCCTTTTTCTCTATAACAGAAATAATAACATTGGAAAATATTTCTATTCACAGAAACACAAAAGAAGATTTAATGGATGCATTTTCTTTTCATCAAAATCCAACGAGGGATACAAAATTTGATTGAGTTTAAATATGTAATTTGTCAGTAATTCTCCTATTTATAATAGAGAAAATTTACGTATTAGTCTAAGTCAATTGGAAAGTTAAAAAGTATAAGGAAAAACGTTGAAAGATTTTATACCTTTCAACGTTTTTTAAAATGTTTTGAAGATAAAATCAGCTTCATTTTTAGAGTTAGGTAATGCTAGTAATCTAGTGTTTTTGTACTATCGTACTTAGTTGATCGACTGGCCATGCGTTAATCTTTGAACAATAGACAAATGTAAAATTAACATCATTTTTCTCATGTTGAAGTGATTTATTTAAGTAATCGGTAGTATATTATAATAAATTAAACTTTTTATTATAAATAATTATCATTATAGATGAAAATAGTTAGAAAAAATAAGAAAAATAACATTTATTAGATAATTATAATTTAGTAAAGTTGCTATGACAAAAGAAATATTGATGAAAAATTATGAATTGCGGACAAAACATATTAAGTTGGTTCAATTAAAAGCTATTCCATTAAGGTAATTCTACAAGTGAGTAATGAAGACTCACTTCATTAACTACTAGTCAATTGAATTAAAATATTTATCTTACACCCTATGTTTCACAAAAAAATACTAGTATAATAACGAAGAGAATGGTGTGATGTTAGTTTATACGCTTGTGAAATAAGTTATCAGCAAGGTAGAGGTAATATGAGCCAGATAGGTTTGATCCTGTTTATAGTGGATATCATCAGTTTTTATCCTTTTGCACTCATTAACAAAAAAGCAATAATAAATTTGCTAAAGAAAATGAAAAATAATATCTTTCATAGATAGAAGTAAAGTAATAAGGCGGTTAATTTTATCTGATAAATTAACAAAATGTAACAAAATAAATATAAAAACGAATAGAATATTTTTGATTGTTTTGGCTTTGACTATACCAATATTTGTTAGTCTTTATTAAAGGAAGAATAGAATAAATGTTCTTTTTATATTTTAATAATTATAAAAATTTTTTACATATGCGAAAATTGACTTTTAAATACTCATTAATAAAAGCGGATGGGTTGATGACTATATATTTTCATCTACTCAAACACAAATTTTGTATAAATTAAAGGATCAAGAGAAAACCTACATTACTAAAAAATGAAAAATTAGATAAATAATATAATAATAATTTAATAGTTACTTTATTTATAGTTATAGGAATAAAAACTGCATGATGAAATGTTTTTGAATATTTTGGATTCTTTTACTGAAATAGAGACATCTAAGGCATTTTCACTTTATAAAACCTTTTAATATAGCTAAGATTTGCTTTTTCAAAACTTAAATAAGTAGGGAAACAATAAGTCTATGTATTAACATGTGTTATTTTATGTTAATATATTTGTAGTATATTAATTTTTATTTGGCCATTTTTTTGTAATTACAAGATTATCAATTTTAAGTATTTTATGAACATTTACGGAAACTTTTTTATTGCAGTAGTCCAAAACAATTTAAATAAACACAATTATTTGACTTTTAAATTCAAAGGTTGACTCATAATATAATATTCAAATGTGAAATATCTGTAAAAATTAATGAGAATAAAAAGATAGTGTTACTAGAAGATAACCGTTGATTTGTTTATCCTTTTATCTGGAACAAAACACTACTGATGACTGAAGGGATGTATTTAATTGGCTGAAGCAAAATTTGAAGAAGCGCTAATAAAAAAACTTGAAGCTGAAGGGTGGATATATCGTAAAGATTTTTCCAATGTCAGTATAAAAAAATTGGAACAACATTGGCGTGATATATTGAATGAAATTAATGCACATAAATTAAACGGCACACCATTATCAGATATTGAATTTGGCTTGATTCTTGAAGAATTACGGCTTATCCATACTCCTTACAATGCCCAATTATTGTTGGTTGGTTCAGGAGGTATAGGATCAATTCCCATTACCCGTGATGATGGTTCTAGCTTAGAAGTTGAAATTTTTTATGAAGATGATGTAGCTGGAGGACGTTCCCGTTATGAAGTTGTTAATCAGGTGAACTTTTGTGACTTACCCAAAGGGATAACAACTAAACGAATCATTGATGTAGCCTTACTTATAAATGGTATTCCAGTTGCCCATATTGAAGAAAAAGACGAACATTTGCAAAATCAATGGCACGCTTTTGAACAACTAAAAGGCTATCACGGTGATGGGTTATACAAAGGATGGTTTTCATTTGTTCAAGTTCAATTCATTATGAGCCAGCATTCAGCCCATTATTTTGCACGTCCAAATGCCTTTGATCACTATAATAAAACATTTGTATTTGGTTGGCGTGATGACAACAATAAAGATATTACAGATGCATTTGAATTTACACATCAAGTATTAGGAATTCCTAATCTTCACCGACTTGTGACAGTCAATATGATTCCAGATGCATCAAACAATAATTTGATGGTGATGCGTAGTTATCAAATACAAGCAACGCGAGCAATTCTACAACGAATGAAAGACATGGAGGCAAGTGGTCTTGTTCAAAAAGAAGGTGGCTATATTTGGCACACGACAGGTTCAGGAAAAACTGTAACGTCGTTCAAGGTAGCACAGTTACTTGCATCTGCACCAAGAATTAAGAATGTATTATTTATCGTAGACCGAGTGGATCTGATCGATCAGACACTCGAAAATTTTAGAGATTTTGCGTATATGCATTTTAAAGATCGCATAAAAAAAGTGAATGGGAAAGAATTAAAAAAAGAATTGAAAAATAAAGGAGCTTCCCAGATTCTATTGATTTCCGTGCAAGGGTTGACAAAAGCTGTCAAGAATAGCTTGAAAAATGATGACTGGAATGTGATTATCATGGACGAAGCACATCGAAGTGCAAATGGTGAATCTGTTCATTTAATCAAAGCAGCATTCAAGAATACGACATGGTTTGGATTTACAGGGACACCGAATTTTTACAGCGATGAAATAAATGATGTTCAAACTACTCGAGATATTTCAACGCATGATATTTTCGGCAAACGCCTGCACACCTATACTATAAAAGACGCAATCGGAGATGGCAACGTTTTGGGTTTTGACGTAACCTATTTTAAACCGAATTGGGTTGTGGAGAATTCACAAACCGGTTTCTCTGAAAAGGAATATGAAAAAGAAGTCTATCAAAGTGATGTGTATCGTCAAGAAATAGTTCAAGATATCCTTGACAATTGGAAAAAAACATCTAGTGGAGCCTTGATTGCTGGAAAACGAGAAGAAAATGCATTTCAAGCAATGTTAGCTGTATCTGGCAAACAGGCAGTTGTTCATTACTACAATATCTTTAAAGAAAAGGCGCCACATTTAAATGTCGCTATGACCTTTTCTCGTGATGAGTCAAATGAACATGGAACAAAGGAACAAAACGAAGCCCTAAAAAAAGCAATTTTAGATTATACACAAAAATTTAATGTTCCAAGCATTTTGAATGCAAAAGATCCAGCTCGTGCATATATGCTTGATATAACAAAGCGATTGGCACGTAAGAAACCTTATAATCAAGGAAAAGAAGAGGATCGTTTAGATTTAGTGATTGTTTCGGATCAACTATTGACGGGATTTGATTCCAAATTCGTGAATATGATTTACATGGATAAAATGTTACGTGAAGGAATGTTAATTCAAGCGATGTCGCGGACGAATCGTACGTTAGATCGTAATAGTAAACCACATGGAAAAGTTCGTTTCTATCGTCAAGGAGATGAAATGAAAGAGTTTGTTGAAAATGCCTTGCGCATTTATACAAGAGGTGGAAATGATACGCTTCAAGAAGCAGAAGAGGGTTCAGAAAATGAGCAGACGAAAGACCTAGAGAATGATGATATTTTAGCGAAACCACAAAGTCAGCAAATAAATGACTTGCAAGAAGCTGTAAGCAGATTAAAAGAACTCGCGGGGAATGATTTTAGTCAAACACCTAAAGGTCAGAGAGACTTAAAAGAATTTGTGACGCTTGCTTTAACTACACAAAATAAAATTCAGAGATTAGTCCAACAAGGCTATGAGCTAGGTAGTGAAATTGAAGAACTGGATGAGCATCATGAACCAACAGGAGAGAGAGAGTATGTTTGGATATTTCAAATATCGAAGAATTTGGTGCTTTACAAGCCCGTTTAAATGATGCTAGAGAGAGATTACCTGAAGATGAACGTCCAGATATTACTGAGGTTAAAATCGGTATTGAACTTTATGACCATCAAATTATCGATTATGATATGTTGGTGGAACTTCTAAATGCCTTCATGGATGATAAGACTATGGAAAACAAAGAAGAAATCAATAAACATATTCTACCGATGGAAAATGAAAGCCGTGAAGAAATTAATGAGATCATGGATGATATTGAAGCTGGTGAAATTAAAGAACATTTCACAAAAGAAACGCTGCAAGCAACACGTAAAAAGTACAGAACTGAACGTAGAGAATTAAAAATCCGTCGCTGGGCAGCAGATCAGGATGTCAATGGAAATCGAATTGTAGAGGCTTTCGATTTATTTTTACCTGGACATACACTCAATGATAATCCCAAATTAGCGAGTATCGTACATGAAATTGAGGAAGAAGAAAATGTTGATTTCTTTGGTGCAGCGGAATTTGAAGAAGCATTGATGATATTTTTCAATTCATTATAAGAAACGTCTAATCTAAATTTAAAGAAAAGAAGGAAAAAACAAATGGCATTATCAAATGAACAAAAAACAAAAATGTGGGCAATGCTTAATCAAACACGCGGACAAATTGGTTTAACGGCTTACAAAGATTATATTTTTGGAATTTTGTTTTATAAATATTTATCAGAAAAGGCCACTCACTGGTTAGAAGGAGTTTTACGTGGTGAAACATGGGAGCAGGTTTATGCACAAGATTCTGCTAGAGCCTTAGAATATATGAAGAAGAACCTTGGTTATGGGATTCAACCAAATGATTTCTTTGTTGATTGGAAAAAAGCAATTGATGAAGATCGTTTTAATATTGGGATGATGACAGATACATTTGGACACTTTAACCAGCAAATTGCCTTCGAAGCCAAGGGTGATTTCGAAGGCATTTTTGATGGCATGCGCTTTGATAGTGCTGACTTAGGTGTAAATGCTCAAGCACGTGCCAAAGTAATGATTTCAATGATTGAATTGCTTTCTTCTCCTGAATTTGATTTTTCAAACGGAAAAGATACAGTGTCAGATATTTATGAGTATTTACTCGCTCAATTTGCCATGGTATTGGCCTCTGATATGGGAAAATACTATACGCCCGCCAAAAGAAATCTCTCATGTTATTGCCCGTATCTTAACTTCAGGTAGAGAAGATGATGAAAGTTTTTCGATCTATGATCCAACGATTGGTTCGGGTTCATTGTTACTCACCACAGCAAGCTATATGAAAAATTCGAGTAAACGTGGGATGGTTAAATATTTTGGTCAAGAAAAAGATGCAACACCTTATCGTTTAGTAAGAATGAATTTGATGATGCATGGTATTGAGTATAATGATATTAATATCAATCATGCAGACTCACTTGAGAGCGATTGGCCTGACGGTGTGGTAGATGGTAAGGATAATCCAAGGATGTTTAGTGCAGTGATGGCTAATCCGCCTTATTCAGCACATTGGAATAACAAAGAACGTGAAGATGATCCACGTTGGCGGGAGTATGGGATTGCTCCTAAAACAAAAGCAGACTATGCATTTCTTCTACATTGTTTGTATCACTTGGAAGATCGCGGTCGTATGGCGATTATTTTACCCCATGGCGTATTATTCCGAGGTGCTGTGAAGAAAGAATTCGAAAAGCCTTAATTGATAAACATCAGATCGAAACGGTTATTGGTTTTCCAGAAAAATTATTCTTAAATACAGGTATTCCTGTTACTGTTTTGATTTTAAGAAAAAATCGTATGGAATCAGATATTTTATTTGTCGATGCAAGTAAAGATTTTGAGAAATTGAAAAACCAAAATCAATTGCGTCCAGAAGATGTTGAGAAGATTGTTGATACAGTTGTGAATCGCAAAGAAATCGATAAGTATTCTCATATTGCAATACTAGATGAAATTAAAGAAAATGACTACAACCTAAATATTCCTCGCTATGTGGACACGTTTGAAGAAGAAGAGCCTATTGATTTAATTGAATTAAGTGAAGAAATGACTAAATTAAATAATGAAATCAAGACTACTGAAACAAACTTCTTATCGCTTCTTGATGAATTAGCTATAACGCCTGTTACAGAAGCTATTATTGAAGCCACAAAGGCGGTATTCAAATGAAAAATGAAAAGTATACACCTAGAATTCGATTTGAGGGATTTATTGATACTTGGAAACAATGTAGGCTAGGAGAAGTTTCTGATATTATTGGAGGAGGAACTCCAAACACAAATATTTCTGAATATTGGGATGGTGATATTGATTGGTACTCACCTGGTGAAATCGGTAGTCAGGTTTTTGTAGAAGGTAGTAAAAAAAAATAACAAAGACAGGACTACAAAAGAGTTCTGTCCGTATTTTACCAATTGGCTCTGTGTTATTTACATCTAGGGCTGGAATTGGCAAAACGGCAATTCTATTAAAAGAAGGTTGTACAAATCAAGGATTTCAGTCAATTGTGCCACATAAAGAAAGGTTGGATAGTTATTTTATCTTCTCAAAGACAGATGATTTAAAAAAATATGGAGAGAAAAATGGCGCAGGTTCTACCTTTATAGAAGTTTCTGGTAAGCAGATATCACATATGTCAATCATAATACCAGAAATAGAAGAACAACAAAAAATTGGAAACTTTTTAAAACAATTAGACGATATTATCACCCTTCAACAGCATAAGCTCGAATTGCTAAAGCAGATGAAACAAGGATATCTCCAAAAAATGTTTCCAAAGAATGAAGAAGATAAACCTGAAATACGATTTGCTGGCTATACTGGTGCTTGGGAACAGCGTAAGTTTGGCGATATGGTTGAAAGAGTTAAATCATATTCGCTTTCTCGTGATGTTGAAACTCTTGAAGATACAGACATTAAATATGTTCACTATGGAGACATCCATACAAAAGTTGCTGATAGAGTAACAAAATTATCAAATTTACCATTTATTAAATATGACGACTATGAATTCATTCAAAAAGGTGATGTTATCGTTGCAGATGCCTCAGAGGACTATAAAGGAATTGCTACACCATCGGTTATCATTGAAGATGTAGGGTATAAATTAGTAGCAGGACTTCACACGATAGCACTAAGACCTTTCGATATGGATTCCGTTTTTCTCTATTATTTGATGAATTCTAATTCATTTAGAAAACATGGTTACAGAGTTGGGACAGGTATGAAAGTATTTGGCATAAGCTATTCAAATATATTGAATTTTGAAACTTACTTCCCGCAAATAGATGAGCAAAAGAAAATTGGTTGGATGTTGCTAAAAATCGACGATAGTATCGCTCTTCATCAGCATAAGCTCGAATTGCTAAAGCAGATGAAACAAGGATATCTCCAAAAGATGTTTGTATAAAATATTTGGTATATATTTTGGAATAAAGTAGGATGGTTTTTCTGCTTAGTTCCTACAATCTCCATGGTAATCACCCTTTAAAAAATGGTTTTCTGATCGGTGATTCAATCTCATTTTTCCAGATAACTATCAAGAAAAAATTTGATCTTTTGGAATATTATAAATAAATTAATTTATGGCGATAAGAATCAATAGAGTTTACAAGTTCATACCAAAAACACGCTACGCAACTTGAATCTGTTTTTTAATAGGACTAGAAAATTAATCAATAAGAACTATCTCAATAAATTGAAAAAATTTAATTCCAAAATTCTTAAATATTAATTATTTTTAACTATAGTTAATGAGACCAATTTCATGGCTGAAGGAGAGCAATTGATTCTTCAATTAACCTCTCTATCTACCATTTTTAGATACGATATTAGCTACGTTCAACCGATATTATTTGCTAGAATATATTGTTAATGGATAATAACTTTTTATCTCTGTATTTTGAATGTCTCAGAAGAAATCACAACTTGAATTCTGTATGGTAAACAAGAAAGAAAAGAAAAGATAATAAAAGAAGAATAAAGCCTAATCCAACTCACCAATTTAACCACTTGTTAGCTGTTTATATGGTAGAATAGACTTGTAGAGAAGTTATGACGGTGGCTATCCAATTGGAAGAGAGGTGGTGCGTATGAACGTACTTCCAAAATCTAAAGAAAGGAGAAGCCTGTTGTCTGCATTTGAAACAATTCAGATCATTTTAAGTTTTGGTATGTTTACCATTGCTTTAATTGGTTTGGTTGTTAAATTGCTTAAAAATGACGATAAAAAATAACCGTCTTAATCTTTGGCCAGATTACGGTTATTTTTTATCAAAAAACTAAACTTGCCACCGTCTTAAACGGTTCTACAATTGAGGGATATGTTAGCGCATATCTCTCTTTTTTTATATTCTTATTATAGCATAGTGATAATTTTTGTAAATATATTTACATTGTTCTAATTATTACAAATAAATTTGAGAAAACAATCAAGGTAAATAGAGAAAAACATCTAAAAAAGTCCATCAAGATAGATGAAAATTAGAAAAGTATATAAGGTGAATGAATGTTGTATATAAACAAAATATCTATTTTATATAAATTATTATTTTTAATTCAATCAGGCATACACTATTAGTTGTCAGTCATGGATAAATGACTTTACTTTTACTATTTTGTTATAAAATTATAATTGGTCCATTATTTAAGTTATGCCGATACCTATTTAAATGGCATTGAATTAATTATTAAAAGTTATTTTATGAACGTCATTTTTCAAAAATACGAACAATCTATCTAAATAACTATTGATTTATACGTTTTAGTTCATTAAAATAAAAATATATGTCGCAATAAAAATTATTTATAGCTATACTTAAAAAGGTATCAAATATTTAGGCAAGAGAATATTGCAATATTATTTACGAATAGGAAAGATTCATCTCTAGTAGCATGCCTTACCTAGAAACAGTAAAAGGAATAACATATAATTTATTAACAGATATTAGTGGAATTAAAATAATGGTGAGCTTTCTGATATCAGGATAAAAGAGATAACTGAAGGATTTTAGAATATAACCGTTACAATAACGTTCGTTTCGACAAGTATTTTACTTAGAAAAATTGCCATTCAATTCAAGCAAGAGATAGAAAAAGATAGATTGCATTGGAAACGTAATTTGGTATTGTTAGGAAATAAGATAGCTATACATGCTGCTACAACGATATTATAATGACATATTGTTTGGAACATACTCTTACAAAGTTTGAATGAAACTGTAAAATATTAAGCAGATTTAGTTGAACAAAAGACAATTACAATGAAATTTTTCAAAAATTTTCAAAAATTTTGAAAAATCATAGAGTATATTCGATGATTCACCTGTCTATCATTAGGAAAATAGAGAAGAAATAAATAGGCATTTATGGAATTGGGTATTTCTAATAAGTCATTGGAGGGCGTATCTATCTTTGGTGATTCTTTTTCCGAACCCAATGAAACTATGATCGTTGAATATAGGAATGAGAAAGTTCATTTTTGTCATGAACACATTGAACTTCTTTCTGAAAAAATTAATGATAGGAGTGTAACTAAATGATAAATAAAGTAGCAGCTTTAATCTTGAAAGACAGTCATTTATTAGTAGTTAAAAAAAAGAAAAATAAAACTCACTTTATTCTACCTGGTGGGAAAATAGAAATAGGAGAACTACCTAAAGAAGCATTAATTAGAGAACTATTAGAAGAAGTTAGTTTATCCATTCAGGAAGATAAATTAAACTATTTATTAGACTTTACTGTAAAATCACAATTTAGCGAAGATCGTTTAAATACCACTTTATATTATTTAAATTCTGAAGTGGACTACGATGGTGTGTGCCCAGATAATGAAATTGATTCATTGAAATGGATCAATGTAAATCATTATAATGCAAGTGAATTAGATTCCGGAATTCTTTGCTATGGTATTCCTGAAGCAAAGAAGATTTTAGGAGAAAAAGAAAATGAATCAAGATAAATTAATTATTTTTGATTTAGATAATACGTTATATGATTTTGATCATCATTGGGAGAATGGTCATACACAAGTATTTCAACAATTAAAACTAGATAATGAAATTGATTATCACTTGTTTATGGAGATTTACAGAAAAGAAGACAATAAACTTTGGCAACAACTAAATAAAGATGAGATTACTTTATCTGAGCTTAGGGCATATAGACCTATAAATACGTTAAAATGTTTTGGAAAAAATCTTTCTTACAGAGGGGGAGAAGCTTTTTATGCATTAATGTTTAAGTACCTAATTTCTGATATACAAATTGATAAAGAGATAAATAAGCTTTTAGAGAAATTGTCAGCCGTATATAAATTAGCAATATTAACAAACGGTTTTGCTAAAGAACAAAAAATGAAAATTAAAAAATTGGATATAGTAGATTATTTTACGAATATCTATATATCAGAAAATATAGGCATAGAGAAGCCTATGCTTGAAGCATTTCAAAAAGTTCTTGCTAATGAGTCTGTTTTACCAAAAAATACATTAATGGTAGGAGATTCACTACGTAATGATATCATGCCTGCAAAAAGATTGGGAATAAATACATTACATTTAAGCTATTCAGAATTGAAAATTTATGGGATATTTTATAGATATCCTATGTAGACGCTTCATTGGATATTTGTAGTGAATGAATTTAAAGTCTTCATCTTAACCTCTTGTGTACCAAATAGAAATGCCGATACAATAAAGGTGAATAGGTAATGTTAAGTTATTCTATACCCTACTTGTCCATTTGATACTATCTATTCAGTATCCATTTTTCCTAATTCTGTTATTAAACTGGATAATTTCTTTAGAATCTTCATTAATTTTTATCACAGGTAATTAAAACTTCTTCATTATTATGCTTAAACGCTTCTTTTAATGTCACGTTCAGCAATAACTTCCTTCCATAATCTTGTTTTCTTTCTGAGAGTGCTATCGAGTAGCCGATATGGCCATCATAATTAAATAAATAATCATTTAACTCGTATCTTAAATTAGACATTCCAACTATTTGTCTTATGACTTTCCTTGTCAATAAGTACATATTGTTCTTCTGTATTAAATTTTTATTAGATAAGGTATCCTTATCTTCTAATAAAGACAAGTTTTGTAACCAATCCTGAATATGATCAAATTCACTTAACATACTACTCTCATCAATATCTCCATTTATAATAGTTAAAAATCCATTTTTACATCTTAAAATTTCATTAATAAGGTGATTTTCTAGCTTTAGTAAGATCAATTTTTCATTAATAGACATCCTAATTCTGTTTTTTGTATATCTAGCTTTTGTATATCTAGCTATTAATGAAAGTAATTTATAATTTCTAGAAAGATAAGTGTAAAATAATTGGGTTACCTAAAAAGACAATTGGGTTAACAAGTTAATCATTTTCAATTTGTTAAAACGATAATTAGGAAGTTCAGCTAATTTAGTGAATTGGATAGTATCAGTATCTTCTGTCATAAGGTTAATAATTTAAGCTAAAATTCTTACAATAGTTTGTAGTAGAGAAGATAGTCAATAAACCATCTATTTTTCGATTTTTAAAATACTTTGGATTAATTAATAAATTTAATTATATACTTGAGCTATTTTTTTAATAAAAAACAGCCAAGACTGGCTGTTTATATTAAATTCTATAGGTACTATTTTTAGTAACCAACCAACGTAATCCTGTATCTAATGATTTCTGAAAATTTTGTATAGATAGTAAATGAGGTTTATTGATTTGTTTAGATAAAATAGCTGATTCTGTTACTTTGTGTATAATTAGATCATTACTTACAGAATCAGCTGAAATTACAAATGAATCAGGGGCAATGACAACATTGTAAATTGCTAGAATTTTTATCAAGCTATCCACAAGTGTCATTCCTACAATAGGCTCAGAAGTATTAATGAGATGTGGTAAAAATTTAGCTTTCCCAGCTAGGTGTTTACTTCCCTCAATCAAAGATCCGTTAGAGTAAATAGTAATTCCAGGCATACTGTTTTCGGGATAGAAGATTCCAACAATCGTTTCATTTTTATTTAATGCTGATAGTATGGTGTATCCAATCGTTAATAAGTGAGCATCATTTTGAATAAAGACAGGTATTGATGTTATTTCAGAAATAGCTTGTTCAAGATTCCATTGGTTAAATAGATTGTTCCAGCTTGAAAGAACGACACCATTGAAAATTTTTCCGGGAAGGGATATTCCAATTTTATCAATCCTATAATCAAGTAAGAGAAAGTGATTAATAATAGAAAGTAAACATTTTAATGTAGGATTTTTAAATGAAAATTCTTCTTCATAGTTGATTTTTCCAGATAGATTAACTATTTTGCCAACAATCACAAGATTTCTTTGTGCAATGGTAAAAGTTTCTTGAATACTTAACAATAAGAAAAGCTGTTGTTCATAGTTAAAATGATAAATAATCGCTGGTCGTCCTAAAGATTGTTGAACGTGTTTCCCTTCGAGAAGAACATGTTCTTCTACTAATTGTTTTACTAAGGCATTAACGGTTACCACGCTTATTCCTGTTTCTTTAGCAATTTCAGACTTAAATGCAGAGCCTTTTTTAAACATATAGCGTTTTAGCTCAACAATATTTTTTTTCTCGGATAAGATTTTTATTTTTTTGCAAATGTTCCCCATCCTTAATTAAGTAGATTAATAAATTCTCTATTTAATAATAATATAGAAACATAAAAAAGTAAAATTCTTTTGTAATTATTTTTTACATTTTTAGCAATGATAGTATTTATAAGTTAAAGAATAGCATAGAAATTGTTAAAGGTATGATTGACTTTCTTCTATTTAATTAACATACTTAATTAAAGATGTAAATAAAATAAAAAAATCTAATTGAGCATGAAAAAACGTATTTTTACAGGAAAGTTATTTATAAATCACTGTTGGGAGTTTCACCTAACTATCAATATACTAAAGAAACAATAAAATATTTTAATCATAGTGACTATGCTGATAAAAAGAAGAGAAGTCAAATAAAAGAATTTTGTAATAGAATCTGGAAATGATAATTACTCAAAGTTATTCCAAGTCATAGTAAGATAATAAGGAACCTTGTTAAGTTTTAAGTAAGATTAATTGAGCAAGATATACTGCTTTATCTTGATGGAAATCATCCTAGATGAAGAATTTAAAGAAGTGAAACAATTAAATAAAACAATTAATAGAAAATATAATTTGAAAAGAAGATAAACAATGATTAAATTAGTTATTTCTGATCTAGATGGAACATTTTTAAACAGTAAAGGTGATTTTGATCATGACTATTATCAAAGCGTTCAACAATTAATGAAAGAAAACAATATAACTTTTGCTACTTGTACAGGAAAACAATGTGAACGAGTTGAGGAAGTCTTTGGTTCACAATTTTCAAGGGATCTTTATATACTAGGAGACAGTGCTACTAGGATTAAGCATCATGGAGAGTATATTTATGAATCATTATTACAGAATGAAATTGGAAAAAATATCATAAAAAAATTAGAAACTATTGCCTCTGATCATACGATTATCGCATGTACACCAACAGCTGCTTTTATAAAAACGACTACACCAGAAAAAGAAGCAAATATGGTGAGAAGATCCTATGCGGTTGTAAAAAAGGTTGAAGATTTGACACAAATTGAAGAAGACTTTGTAAAAATTACGATCTTTGATTCCAAATCAAGATGCTTTGAAAATGTCAAACAATTAGAGGAATTTGAAGACAGCGCTTATATAATTGCCTCAGAAGCAGCTTGGATTGATATTTCTAATTACAATGTTCATAAAGGAACAACGGTTAAAGAGCTCCAAAAAATACTAAATATTGCTAAAAATGAAATCCTAGCTTTTGGTGATGGTTTCAACGATTTAGAATTGTTTAATGAATCAGGGATCAGCTTTGCCATGCGCAATGCCTTTGATGAAGTAAAAGAGAGAGCTGATTTTATAGCAAAATCAAATGATGAAAATGGTGTATTACAAGCAATTGAAAAAATCATAGTTTCTCAGAATTGAGTTAAGCATAAAAGAATATTAAAATTGTTAATATTGTTAATATTGTTATTTTATAAATAGCTAATTCTGTGATTAAATTTATTTCTAAAAAATTAATCTAACTTAAATAATTAAAGATGGTATCGCTCAGATAGGCAAAACCTCAGAATGAACGTTTTCTTTTTTGAAAATGAATTTTGAGGTTTTTATTGTAAATGGAAAGATAGTATAAAAATTCTAAACCTTAATGTGATCATTTTATATGGTGATTTAGGAAAAAAGTGATAGTTATTGAAATAAGTATTTCATTTTAGAAATAGTAGGGTTAATTAATTGAATTGCATGGAAGACATAAGTTTTTTATAATTCTGAATCTGAAATTAATGATCGATTTAAATTAATTTTTCTAACTTAGCGATGATTTGTTAAAAAATAGGTGATACTATAGAAGATTTAAGTAGCAATATATATACTATATTAATAATGCCATTTCTGTAATATCTAATTATTTTTTATATAAATATTTATTGTAACCTGGTTTCATAGAATTAGATTTTTGATTAATAAAAATTCCTATCCAATACTAAATTAGTGAACACAATCATAATAATAATTATTTTTGAACAAAGAAATCCCTCTTTATAATTTCTTCAAAATTTACTTCTATACTTAATATATAGAAAGTGAGGGAATAGATTATTATGAAAGAAATGTTGAAAGTTTTAGGAGGAATTATAGTAATTGGCATTATGACGATGTTTGCAACACAATTTTTTACTAAGAATAATACAGATATGTTTTCTTATGTTGCAGATCTGGTCAATCCATTTGTTCAGGTAGAAAATGTCTACGGAAAGTTACCAAAAAAGCCTATTGAATCATGGAAAGATGCAGCAAATGATAAAATGGATTATGGCTATAATGTTCAAACAATTTCAAAATCTGGTGAGAAAAGAACTGTACAATTAACTTCTTTTGGAAGTAAGCTGAAAGTTGATGATAGCCTATTGAAAATTTCGATCAAGGGACAATATGTGAAAAAATATGAAGTTATTCATCAAGAGAATATTCCTAAATCTGTGCTGAAAAAATTGAAGGGAAATTGTGAAAGAAAAAATTGCGAATAATAAGCATGTAATGAAAATTTATAATACTACAAAATAAGGAATAACCAAAACCTATTGATGGAATCTCTAGCAAACTTTTTTAAAAATAATTTTAGAATTTTAATAATAGTTATATTATTTACATTAGTTTCTAAGATAAATAGAATTCATATAAAAATATTTGTTGTTTCACAAGATGCATGAACCAAATAATATTAGGAGAGGATAATATGAGAAGCGATATTACTTCTCTTGAAAAAAGAGGCTGGATAGAAAAGGTGCAAGATAATCCTTTTGTGGGATGTAGTTAAAAAGAGTTATTAGATATTTGTATTAATTCAAAAATTCCGCTTGAACGTAGCTTAGCAATTAGCGAACTAGGAATGCTTACAAAAGAGATGGCTTCAATAGTTTTAGAATGTTTAACTACTGAGAAAGCATTATATACCAAAATATATATGTGTGAAAAATTGCAAACAGGAAATTCCGAAATTGCTTCAATAATGATTCCTTATTTAGGAAAAATTGGAACAAATCAGTATAAGCACTTACCTGAAAAGTCTTCAAAAAAGCGTTCGTATCCGTTACCAAGAGATATTATTGCTAGAACTCTTAGTAAGATGAATTCACAAATTGTATATGTTCTGACAGAAAAATTAGAACAAAAAGAGATGCCAGAAGAGCAACTTTCTGAACGAATAGATGCAATCGGATACATTGTGTTTTATGATTCGACTATAAATAGAAAGCGTATTTATCAAAATATAATAAAAACAATGGAAAAACATCAAAAAAATAATCTTATCACATGGAAATTTTTAACTTGCCTATCTGCATTTCCTCAAAGTATAGATATTCTTGAAGATTATTGTTATCACTCTAAATTGAAAATTTTGCAATTAGAGGCAGAAAGGTCTCTAAATTTGATTTTAAGAAGGAGAAATGAAAAGCTTATTGATTATTGATAAAAATTAAAATATTCGATGCTATTAAATATTGAAAAATCGTTTAAAGATGGTTTGCAGTTTTTTTTAAAATTCAAGTATCGAGGATACAACATGAAATACTAATAATTATTATAGGTGAAATAAATGAATAGACCAGAATTGGAAAAAAATATGAATGCTGAACTTTTTCTAAAATTTTATTATTTGAAAGCAGAATTGATTGATTTTTGTAGGGTGAATAAATTGTCTACTCAAGGTGATAAAATTGAAATTACTGATAGAATCGCTTATTTTTTAAGAACAGGGAAACGAAAACGGCATATAAAAAAACGAGTCGTACAGCGAACGCCAACGCTAACAGAACTGAATTTGAATTCTGTTATTGAGGAAAATATAAAGTGTAGTGAAATCCATAGAGTTTTTTTTAAAAGCCAGATAGGACCTACCTTTCGTTTTAATGTAAAATTTCAGAATTGGCTAAAAGAAAACAGTGGGGAAAAATATTCAGATGCCATTAAAGCCTATCAGGATATCTTAAATGATAAAACACCCACTAAAATTGGCAAGCAATTCGAATATAATACCTATATCAGAGATTTTTTTAAGGATAATAAAAATTTAACCCTTCAACAAGCAATTGCTTGCTGGAAATTTAAAAAATCACAACCAGGAAACAATAACTATGAACAAGGTGACTTGGAAATCTTAAACGTATTTAAGAAATCTTAAATATAAACAAAAAATAGCTAGGTTTTTGATTTTAGCTATTCTATTCGCTTATTTTCTGAATAAAGACACACAAGAAAAAATGAGCATGGGAAAGAAAATGATAGGGCATAGCAAAAGGACAAAACTTAAATGTACATTTTTATAAAAGAATTCAATGACTGATTGATTGTTCGTGTTCATTAAAATGAAACGGCTGCCCCATGTGAATGGAAAAAACAGCCAGATTCCATTTCCTAAAACGGTCAAACCGATAATTGCAGTTAATAATGAGGAAGTTAATCCAATAAAAAGAGTAGTTATAAAACTACAAAGAATGCTCAAAAAAAAGTATATGATAAAGGATGTTATATAGGAGATCCATGTTAAAGCAAAACCATCTATAAATTGCAAGTACAAAATGGTTGGGGAGTTGTTGAAAGTAAATAGAAGCAATCCCATTGTTAGCAAGGAATTAAATAGAAATACAATACTAATCACCAAATATGAAAAAATAAATTTTAGAGATAATAAAAAATAAAAGTGATGGTTTAGTCCAAAAATATTTTTGAAGTTTCCTGCTTCTCGTTCGCTATTATTCATCAATGCGAGTATAAAACTAATAGTAAATGGTAATAAAAAATTGAGAATAGAGAAATAATTAGAGTAAAAACTGCTTTCAGATACTTTTTGATTTGTTAAAAAGATGTAGCCGAAAATCAATAAATTAAATAAAATTGGTGAGCTATACAAAGTTGTTCGAAAAAATGTTTTCTTTGTTTTAAGCCACTCTGCACTAAGAGAAAAAACCATTATTTAATCACCCTCCTTAGTTCTCGATAAAATTAGTGGAACGCTAATAAAAAGAATGATGAAAATGACTATCGCAAGTACAAGTCCAGGATAGATGATAGAGGGAGTATTCAAAGGATCGTTTTCCTGGAGTAATGTTCCATTTGGGTTTGTCTTAATGATTGGCGTAATTAAACGTAGTGACCAGCTCCAAGGAACGATATACCAGTAGGTTCCTGTAGTCGTAAAAGTAGCTAAAATAATCCCAAAAAGATTCACAATGATAGAAAAGATGGGAATTAGTAATTGTGCTAGTAAAATAGAAAGTGGAATAATAAATAAGGTAGTTATCCAAAGAACTAGTGATGTTGATAGGACATTTACAATAATGACATTTGATGCATCATACATCACGTATTCTAAAAGTATCGTTAAAAGAGCTATCAAACTGTTGGCTATTAATGAATAACCAGATAAAATAATTATTTTTGTCTGCCAAAATGTACGTTGATTTAATAAATAATAATAATTCTGAGTATGGCTTTCGTTCTCTCTTTGTATTGATTGATAACATAAAACTGCTAATCCTATAGGTAAAAAAAGTAATGGCCACCAATTATAAATAAGAGGAACAAAAAGATTGATATCAAAATACATAAACTGAGAAAATGGAAGACAGATGAGTACAACAAGCAATGGAAATAACATAAAGAAAAAATGACTGAAGGATCGTTTCCCTTTAATGTATTCAGCAATCATATAATTTTTCATGTTATCTTCTCTCCATTTCTGTCTAAGCTTATAGTATCTAGAAAGAAATCTTCCAAATTAGTATCTTTAGGTATTACACCTTCATATTTTAAAATGCCAGTATGCATAATACCAACATAGTTTGTTATCTGTTGAACTTCAGTTAGATTATGACTGGAAATGATAACAGTAATTCCATGTTCAGGAAATGATTTAATTAACTCACGTAATTCTTTAATGCCAATGGGATCTAGACCATTTGTAGGTTCATCCAAAATAAGTAAATCTGGTTGTCTTATTAATGCTGCAGCAATTCCTAAACGTTGTTTCATTCCCAAAGAAAACTTAGCAACCGTTTTTTTCTTAGTGTTCTCTAGGTCTACCAGATGCAAAACCTCTTTAATTCGATTTTTTTTCAAACCAAAAAGTTTTACTAAGACTAAAAGATTTTCCTCTGCTGTTAAATTTTTATACAAGGGAGGATCTTCAATTAATGAACCAATCTTAAGCTTCCTGTTTGTTTCTTCAGTAAATAGTATCTCTCCGCTTGTTGGTCTTAAACGCCCAATTAGCATTTTTAAGATTGTTGATTTACCAGCACCATTTGGGCTAACCAATCCATAGTTTTTGGTTAGATTCTCAGTTCTCAATAATAAATTCATATCTTTCCTACTCCTCTCCCTAATTGAACAAGTTTAGTTTAGCGACAAAAAATAAAGATTCTATAAACAAATAAAAATTTATTTATTTATAAAAAGTTTATATTCCATTTCTATACTTAAGGTTATAAGCAATTACTATAGACTTAATATAGCATTTACATGATTAAAAGCATCTTGAAAATTGAAGGATAAAAAGCTTTTAACTATTGCCTGTGAAACTATGAAATCTGGTATATATTCTGAAATTGGTCTTATATCGCCAACTTTTTGTCATGGATATATAGGAGTCTCATATATTTATAAAAAATTTTATGAATCTACAAAAATAGATGTTTTTGATTATGAGGCTAAACGATTAATGCAGAAGACATTATATTTTTATGATAAAAATCTTCCATTTGGATTTCCTAATTTAGAATATAATATAAATGATTACAGTCAGAAAGAGATGAAAATGGTTAATACTATTGGTATACTTGATGGTATAATAGGTATATTACTCCCTCTTTTATCTATGCTAGGGAATAAACAGACGAATTGGGATGCTGTATTTTTACTTGATTAAATAGGAAAAGGGAGGATAAATGTGATTAATATTATTTATGTTGATGATGATCTTCAAATTACAAAATTAGTCAAACAATACTTAGAATTGAATGACTATAAAGTGACTATTGTACATTCATTTGAAGAGCCGAACCACATAGCTCTCTCTTTTTTTAACTTAATGCTATTGGATGTTATGTTACCTAATATTAATGGTATTGATATTTGTAAGAAAATTAGAGATTCTATTTCATATCCAATAATTTTTATTAGTGCTTTAGGATTAGATGAAGATATCATTGCTGGATTAGAAAGTGGTGGAGATGATTATATTATTAAACCTTTTAGTTTAAAACAATTAAAAGTAAAAATCGATAGTCATATACGAAGAGAAAATAGAAGTAATGTTCCCAGAAAAATGATTTGTACCCAAAATATTATGTTGAATAAAGAAAAAAAAACAGGTGATGGTTCATGGTACTATTGTAATTTTTCCTAAAAAAGAATATTTAGTTATTGAAAAATTAATGAGTAATATTGGGCATGTAATGAGTAAAGATCAGCTTTTTGAAACAGTTTGGGGATATAACAATGAAAGTAGTCTAAGTACAGTTACAGAACATATCAAAAAAATTAGAGCTAAATTAGCTAGATATGATTCTGATTTTACATATATACAGACAAAATATGGATTAGGTTATACTTGGGAACCTAACTATGAAAAATAACTATTCGCTTAAACGATCCTTTAGTTTGTTAGTTATAAAAGTAGTTATTGCGACTGTTGTCTCTTTGGTACTTATTTTTTTATTATGGTTAATTTGGATTTCAATATTTCCTAGAAATTATTATGATAACATCTATTCAGAATCTTTTTAAAATCCTTTAAAAAAAGAAATGCCTGATTTATTATCAGATAAAAATCCAACGATACAGAATAAAGATCCGAAATTTCAGTATCTAATCACAATCAATGGAAAAACAAAAATAAAAAGCAATCATTTTCCGGTAAATGATATTAAGTTGGACGAGACATCTAAGGATACCCATTCATTTGTGGAAAATAACAATATGTATTCTTTTATGGAACTTGACAATTATCCAACTGTCAAAATATTGATGATTTTCCCGGCTTTTTCAACGGGAAATCAGGTAGTAGATCGTATTAATGTTGTATTTCAGTATTTTGTAATGGCTAGTCCATTCGTGCTATTTATTCTTTTCCTTAGTGTTTTTACCACTAAATTATATAGCGTTATCCTCTCAAAATTTAAAATAATAGAAACCCATTTAAAAGAGATTGAAGTGGGAAATTTATCGATGGCATTACCTAATTTTAATGATAGAGAATTTGATGAATTATCTAGACAGATCAATCAAATGCGAATAGCGTTAAAAAAACTATTAGATAAATCTCAAAAAAAATCTATCGTACATAAACAATTATTTTCATCTATTGCTCATGATGTAAAGACACCACTCACTATCATTCAGGCTGAAGCTGAGTTACTAACTCTCTTATCAAATGATTTAGCGGCACAGGAGAGAGGTTCTGTAATCACTTCTGAAGTTTCAAGAATAGACAAATTATTGACAGAACTTCTTAAGATAACACGTTTAAATACTGACAGTTATACTTTAAAGTATGAAAAAATTAACATTATTGATATGTTACATATAACTATATTAGAGTTCTCTTCACTATATAAAACGAAAGAAATCAAAATTCAAGAGCATTACAATGATAATTTGAGAAATGTCTATGGCGATCCATTGATGATTACGAGGATTATTCAAAATATTTTAGCGAATGCCATTGAACATGTAAATAACAATGGAACAATCAAATGTTTAGTTAGCGATGATCCCTTAAAAACGACAATATCTATTAGTAATACAGGTTCTTTATTTCCGGAGAAATATGTAGCAGGAGAATTCATGCCATTTTATTCTAATAAAATTCAAAGAGAAAAAGAACATTTTGGATTAGGTCTTTATATGTCTGATTTGATGATTAAAAAGATGAATGGAGCAATCTCAATAAAAAATGAAAATCAATGGGCAACTGTACTTATCACACTAAAAAATTGTCAAAATAAAGAAATAAATACAGAAACAATGAATTAATATGATAATCATTTTAAGCGAGGAATTGATCTTTCTTTGTGATTACTTGTAACAAGTGTTTCTAAAAGATGGATATGTCTGTCTTATCAAACGAAGACCAAGCAAGATATCGGTGCATAGTTATAGTTAAAATGACTACCTGATGATATCTATCTAACAAGTACAGAATAAAAGATCTAGTCTAATAGCTATTCAACTTTTATTGTTAGCTATCTCTTAAATACAATTAAATTATTTAAAAATTAATCAATTTATAATGATTTTTATTTTATAATACTTAACATCTAAATGATTCATATCTCAACAATCTAAGTGAGTATAAAAATTTTCACATAAATAGGTATTCTAAGAGAATGTTAAAAATGTTATTATATAGTCAAATAATATAATAAATATGGAGTTGATTTTATGCAAGATAGTATGATTGATCTAACCGATCGTACAGATATTTCTAAATTTTTAACACATCTAACTAGAAATACAAAAGATGCAACAGCAAAAGAAAATTTGATTTCCATCTTAAATGATAAAAAGATAAATGCATCGAGCTATTGTTGTATGTTTAATAAAGAATTAGCTAAATTATCAGAAGAATATCAGAAACAATTTAGTGTGACCTGTTTTACAGAGACACCTTTAGATCGTTTAAAGGTTATTGTTAAGACCCTAGAGCACAATAATAATAGGTTTGCACCTTATGGATTAATCTTTATGAAGGATGTTCAATGTTTAGAAAGCGGTTTTGGAATTAACCCAGTTATTTACGTTAGACATCAAAATAGGAACCTGACAAAATCTTTTTGGGATCAATTTAATCATTGGTGGAATCATCCAAATGAAAATGAAAGGTGATTATTATTTTGATTATAACCAAATAGTTGCGATAATTGCCCCACAAGATGAACATGCAGCAATTAAAAAATCTTGCATTTTTGAATTCGCCAATAAATTAACCTTTATTGATTCTGAATGGAATACGGAAGAAATTCTTTATCAATTATCCAAAAAATATTGGTATTTGAGTGAACAAATTCTGAGTGTGTTTAAAGCTTAAACGATTAATTATTTTTATTTCGATTTGCCTTATTAGCTTTACCTATCTATGTTATTAGAAGGATAACAGTTAGGAATTTATGATTACAAACAGGAAGACAGAAATGAAGAGAGTATCATTTTAGCTAAGAATACTAAAGTCATTATTCTATTTATTAATTAAACTTTTATAGTCATAAAAAAGATTCAGAGGATAATAAATTTATTATTCTCTGAATCTTTTTTGAAACCTTTTTTGTATAAATACGGTCTAATTAGTAAGGAGATTGAAAGACGTATGAAAAATAGGAAAGAATTAGAAATTAATTTAGTTAAGAAAGCTAAAAAAGGTGACAAGGAAAGCTGTCAATATTAGTTATACCAATGACATATTATTCAATACTTTCATTTTTTATAGGTTGTATATTGATTGACTGTTATAAAATTCTTATATACTAAAAGAATAATTCTGTTTAGAGATAAAATTCATAAAACAAAAGTTATTCTCTATACATTTTTACTTTTATTTTGGTAATGAATAAGATGAATAGACAGAAGTTCTATTGAAAAAGTAGTGGCAATAGGCTATACTACTTCATTGATAATGATCATCATTATTATTTGTTGAATTAGGGGGGAAAACATAGTGAAAAAAAAGATATTTGTATATGGTTCATTACTGGCTAGCTTAGCTCTTGTGGGATGTGAGAATAAAAAAGAAAGTGGAAAAGAAAGCAATCAATCAACAAGCAGTGAAGCGAGCAAGGTAACTAAAAAACAATCAATTACTTATTTAGATAAAAAGTATCAAGTGAAATATCCTACAAAAAATATTGTAACAGCAAGTATAGAATCAATGGAAGATGCAGTAGCCCTAAATGTTAGGCCGTTAGGTGCTGTTACGGTTGGTGGCAAGATGCCGAAGTATTTAGCTTCTAATTTAGGGGAAAAAATTACAAATGTAGGCGATAAATTTGGTCCAAACGTAGAAGTAATGACTTCATTGCAGCCAGATGTTATTTTGGGTTCAACAAAATTTGATGATAGTGTAACTACTAATTTAGAAAAAATTGCACCTACAGTTAATGTGTCACATCAGTCTGGCACATGGAAAGATAATCTAAAATTAGTTGGAAAACTGTCTGGAAAAGAGGATAAGGCGAAAGAATTAGTTTCAAATTATGAAAAAGAATTAGTCAAAACTAAAAAAAATCATTCTGATATTTCGGACTTATCGGTAGCTATTTTACGTGTTCGAAATGGTGAATTATGTATGTATGGCAGTAAAGTCTATTATAATCCAATGTTTTATGATGAGTTAGGCTTTAAGAAACCAGCTGAAATTGATAAGACTAATGGACAAGAAACCATATCAGTCGAACAATTTGCTAAAGTTAATCCAGACCTTGTTTTTGTTCAGTTTGCTTCAGATGAAAATAAAGGACATGAACATTTTGTAGAAGATTTAAAGACAAATTCTATTTGGAAAAACATGAATGCATCAAAGAAAAATCGAGTTTACTTTAATATTGTTGATGGTGGTTATCAAGGAGGAACCTATTTAAGTAAATCTATTATGTTGGATAAGTTGAATAAAAAAGTTTTGGAATAAAAGAGGTAAAAAAGTGGTTCTTTTCAATAAAAAAATAAGAATATCTATTATATTTTTATTTTCTATACTCTTATTTTCGTTTCTTTCTCTACGTTTTGATCTAAATTTTTCTATCAGTCAGCTTTATGGTTTGTTAAAAAATTATGATACAAATAACCAAGAACATGTGCTACTTATGTCACGATTGGCGCGAATTTTTGTTGCTATTCTGATCGGTGCTAGTTTGAGTTTAAGTGGTCTTTTGATGCAATTACAATATCAAAATGATTTAGCAGACCCATCGCTAATGGGTATTTCTGAAGGATCTGCATTTGCCATTTCCTTAATGATGATTTTCCGACCAGAAGCAACTATGCTAGAAAAAATTATCGCATCTTTAATCGGGTCGGTGATAACATACGCTTTATTAACAATCATTGTCAAAAATATACTAACTGAAAAGAATCGCCTAGGCATTCCTCTTTTGGGAATTATTCTAAGTATGCTGTTGAATAGTATAACAACATTTATTGTTTCCTATTTCGATATTTCACAATCAGTATCTGCTTGGTATGTTAGTAGACTCTATCGGGTATCTTTAGCTGATATATGGTATTTTTTACCAATTCTTATTTTAGGAATCACTTTACTTATTATTTTTAGAAGAGAATTAAACGTTTTTGCTTTTGGTCATGATTTAACAACTGTCGTTGGTATGAACCAAAAACTTATGAATTTTTTCTTATCAGCAATGGTGGTTCTACTTACTGGTGTTAGTGTCGCCGTAGTAGGAAGACTAGCTTTTATTGGCTTAATTGTTCCTCATATTGCTAAATTACTTATTGGTAAAAAACATTCTGATAATCTTCTAATCGTACCAACGATTGGAGCATCTTTGGTCATGGCAAGTGATTATTTATCAAGACTGGTTAATTATCCTTTTGAAACTCCTATTAGTGTGGTCATATCTAGTATCGGTGTTCCTATGTTTTTATATCTTGTAAGAAAGGGAAGCACATTCAATTATGATACGTAACTATCGTGCATTTATTTTATCAATAATAATATTTATCGCCATTTTCACCATTTCTTTAAAGATGGGAACCATTTCAATGAGTTTGTACGAGGTAGTAAAACTTATTTTCTTTCATGAAGGGACCAATGAAGCTAGAATTATTTTATTTACGTTTAGACTGCCAAGAGCAATTATTGCTTGTTTGGTTGGTGTCTGTTTATCTGTAAGTGGTGATATTTTACAAAAGATTACTAGAAATCCAATTGCTGACTCAGGTATTTTAGGTGTGAGCTCAGGAGTTGCTTTTGGAGCTACATTGTATTTTTTCTTATTAGGTACCTATAAAGAATACCTGACTACCATTCAATCGTTTTCTTTAATGTTTTTTGGTTTAATTGGCGCCATTATAGCATTAAGCTTAAATTTAATGCTATCCATTCATGCTCGAAAACTAAGTATGTTTCGATTTATTTTAAATGGCATTGGTATAAGTTCTGGCTTTTCTTCTCTCGTTACTTTTTTTTCTTTAAAGATTAATGCAGATGATTTTTCTCAAATTAATAATTGGCTTCAGGGATCTATCAGTCATGTCAGCTGGGTAAAGGTAGAAGATATGAGTATTTGGGTTGTACCTAGTCTGATTATTCTATTTACATGTTATTCTAAGTCAGGGTTATTACGATTTTCAGATACACATTTAGAAACAATTGGTTTCTCTACAAATTTTTGGTGATTGGTGTTTATTCTGTTATCTGCCATTTTGATATGTTCTAGTGTTTTAATCGCAGGTACCATTGGTTTTGTAGGCTTAATTGTTCCTCCGTTAACTCGGTTAATGTTTTCAGGTGAACTGAGAGGTTATCTTTCTGGGTTGTGTCTTAATTGTATGAGCTTACTTCTTTTATGTGATCTGTTTTCTAGAATGATTTTTGCTCCCAACGAATTGCCATTAAATGCAGTGATGGGAATAGTTGGAATTCCTTATCTTTTTTTCTTATTTTTTAGTCAGAGAGGGAGTAAAGTACATGAGAACACTACAAGTTGAGGATTTATATTTAGATATTTATTTCCCAAATACAATAGAAAAAGCAAAATCGATCAGTGTTTTATATGTTCTTGATGGAGATGCTTTTGCTAAAATAATTGCAGAGGTCGTCAAACTTCAAATGAGAAATTCAAGTAAAACAGGTGTTTCAGAAGTATTGGTTGTAGGCATTTCCTATCATGAGAAAGAGATTTTTTCAAGAGAAAGACGTTTTAAAGATTATACACCAGAAAAAGTTAATCCAACAAATAGAGATGATTTACGAA
Organism: Melissococcus plutonius ATCC 35311; assembly: GCF_000270185.1. Classification (NCBI taxonomy): domain Bacteria; kingdom Bacillati; phylum Bacillota; class Bacilli; order Lactobacillales; family Enterococcaceae; genus Melissococcus; species Melissococcus plutonius. The sequence continues at coordinate 1,545,722 of NC_015516.1, read as the reverse complement.
AAAACTGCCCTGATGGCGGAAAAATTAAGACCTTTTTAGCAAAAGTAATTGAAGCACATAAATTAATTTCAAAGGAATATTCCATCAATTCTAAAAAAATCGGATTCTTTGGTCATTCTTTAGGTGGTTTATGTGTGCTGGAAAGCTATTTAATGGCGGTTTTACCTTTTGTTACAGACTATATAGCTGTTAGTCCTTCTTTATGGTGGGATCAAGAAATGTTTTTTGAAAGAATTTCATCGGCTAAAAATATTATGAAAAAAAATGTTCATTTATCTGTTGGCTCTTTGGAAGGAGAGATGGTGTCTCTTGCTAAACGTGCAAAGAAAGAATTAATAGCCAAAAACCTAGTGAATAAGCTTAATTTTTATGAAGCATTCGATGAAAATCATATGTCTGTAGTTATCCAAACGATAAGTCGTAATTTAAGGTGGTTTTGTACATAATGGAAACAAATGATTTAGTACTTGAAAATTTAAATCTTTCTTACCAAAAAAAGTTAATTATTGAAGATTTAAACTTTTCCTTTTTAAAGGGCAGGATTTCAGTTATTATCGGACCAAATGGATGTGGTAAATCCACCTTGCTTAAAGGAATTAGCAGATTGCTAAGAAAGGATTCTGGTATGATTTATCTAGAAAACACTGCTATGGAAAATTTGACTACCAAACAAATCGCTACAAAACTAGCATACCTGCCTCAAAGTGCCGTAGCACCTGAAGATGCGACAGTGAGAGATATTATAGAACTAGGAAGATACCCTTATCGAAGCAGGATACGAAAGATTTCTAAGAAAGAAAATCAAATAGTAGAAGACATTTTAGTCCAGACCGGTTTACTTGAACTAGAAGAAGAAAAAATTCAAAATCTATCTGGTGGGCAAAGACAACGGGTTTGGATTGGCATGGCTTTAGCGCAACAAACCAATATTATTTTATTAGATGAGCCGACAACCTATCTTGATTTGGGACATCAAATAGATATTCTTACTTTATTAAAAAAATTAAATAGAACTAAAAACATAACTATTGTGATGGTTCTTCATGATTTAAATTTGGCTTCTCGTTTTTCAGATATTATGATTGGAATGAAGGATGGAAAAATTAGGTATCAAGGAAAACCCACGGAAATTATGACATCAGTAGTGTTGAAAGATTTGTTTGCTATCAACGCTATTATTGGATGCGATCCAATTGACAAAAAACCAATTTGTCTTCGTTTTGATTGAGTATGTTTAAATTTATATTCTTTTAAGACGATTTTACGAGCGACATCTATTTTATAAAAGGGGACAACAAGAAAGCGAAGGAGCTAAGAGATTTGTTTTTGATTAACAATTAATTATTGAAAATAGTGAATTTTAAACATTTCTAAGTTTTTTTATGAGGATTCATTCAAAAAACAAAGTTTAATCATCCTAAAAAAGAAAATAGCTTTAATAATAAATATTGATCATTTTAGTACTTGATAGTATGATTACTTAGTAATCATAAATTATTAGTTAGGAGAGAACAATATGAATAATATTCCAAAAGCTATCGGACCTTATTCTGCTTATCGTGAAGTAGGAAATTTGATTTTTGTATCAGGACAGTTACCAATTAATCCTCAAACAGGAAAGATTGAAAGCGAAGATATTTCAAAACAAACGATTCAATCATTAAAGAATATTGAAGCCATTCTACGTTCGAAAGGAGGTTCCTTAAAAGATATCGTAAAAACAACGATTTTACTTGATAATATTGAGAATTTTCCAATCATGAATGAAGCTTATGGTGAGGTACTTGAAGAACAATACCCAGCACGATCAGCTTATCAGGTTGCTACTTTACCAATGGGTGCCCATGTAGAAATAGAAGTTATTGCATCGATTGATAGTAAACAAGACTAGGTTATTTATTATGGAAGATTTCTGATTTTTATTTAGGAACTATATAGTTTAACTATAAAAAACTAGGTATAGATGATAAACAATTGAGGGATTTTTGCTTGAGAGGTGTCAATTCTATTTAAATACTAGAAATTTGTTCATCAAATGTAAGAATGAATATTGTTTCATCTATTCAAGAAAAATTTAAAAAGCATTTTGCTGAATAATTGTAATAAATTTAGCATAAAATAGTAACTTTTATAGTAATTTCTAATTAGAAATCGATCATTCTTATAAATGATTATAACAATATAAAATAAAAATTTTATTATTATTCGAATCGTATATTTTTATAAAAAAGATAAAACATAAATACAGTCTGCTATTTCCTATAGAAACAGTAGACTGTATTTATGTTTAAAAGAGAAAAAAACGATCTTTTTAGCGTATTTTATTCAATCATTTATCAATTCTTTAAATCTTTTATTTGACAAGCTTGTGAAAATTTTGATCTTAGATTGATTTTTTAGTTTTTACAACCGTTTATCGCAAGGATTTTCTATAACCAGCAGCTTGTGCTTCTTGTTCTGAATGAAAAATAACCACATTATTTCCATTCATATGATAGCCTGCTTGACCTGGCATATGATAAATTTTTGTTTTTGAATTTCCTATAATTGATTGTTGGTTACCTGTGTTTACATCATTAGTTGAATTAACGGCTTGTGTAGCTTGCTGGGTTGAAGTAGCATTTTCTTGCTGTTTTTCTCGTTCAATTTTAGCCTTTTCTGTTGCCTCATTGGTATTAATTATTCTCTCAATTGCTGCTAGACGCGTTGATAATTCTTGATTGCCATTTGGAATTGCTTTAACTGCAGCCTGTGCTGCATTGTAGTTTTCTCGTATTGGTGTTATTTCGGCTTGTATTACTAATGTTTTAGCTTCTGCTGTCTTTTGATTTACTTCTGCTTGTTTTTCTTCTTGTTGTTGTTTAGCTATAGTAGCTTTTTCTTTTGATTCATTTTGTTGTTTGTTTAACTTTTCTTGTATTTCATCCTTTTTTGCTACTTTTTCTTTTGTTTTTTGTTTCTTGGTCTTCTGAATTCTTTTTTTATTTGTGTGTTTCACTGTTACTTTTTTCTGATAATTATGCTGAGCAGTTGCGGGGGTATGTGTAACAGCATGGTGGGAACCCGTACAGGCACTAAACATTAAAAGAGAAAGTATTAATAATCCTATCATTCTTTTTTTCATATTTAAATTAATTCCTTTCTAAGAGATATTTTTTATAAATAGTTTGTAGATTAAATAGCGCGAGTTATGTATTATTTTTAATAATAGGCATCTGGTATAGATATACATAGAGAATAGATAGGAAATTTTTAAATTATTCTTTTATTAAACATTAAATTTGAACAGTTATTTATTATTACTTATGAATAATAAAATTATTTTTTTAATATATTTTCAATAATATATTAAAAGTATACAAAAATCAAACTGATTAACAAGTAATTATTTATTTTTTATTATTTATATTAATAAATTATTTTAAAAATTCAGTTGAATAGGGTAATATAAAAATCTCTATCTATGTAATTACATAGACAGAGATTTTTATATTACGACACGGCCGACAACTTTTATTGCATCTGTTTCTTTGATAATAATGTTTTTATAAGCTGGATTTAATGATACTAATGTTATACAGTCATCATGGATATAAATTTTCTTTAAATAAGCTTCATTCTCAACAATCACAATTCCAATAGAGCCACTAGGTAAATCGGTTGTTTTCTCAATAAAAATTGTTTCATGGTTTTTGAAAACAGGTTTCATAGAATCACCATTTACAGTTAATGCAAAATCAGCTGTTTCAGGAATATCTTCTTCTAGCAGCTGAATGGTTTCTCTTATATCTTCACCGTCCAAATATTCCCCTGTTCCTGCTGAAACATAACCACACCAATCGAAAAGGCGAAAATGATCTTTTTGATGGGTTTTTTGGTGTAACGACAAAGAATTGACCTGGCTTTGTTCTTCTAATCGCCTTTCTGCAAAATTATAGGTGAGTTTTTGGTTTTTAGCATTTAACTTGTTATATAGGATAGTAATATTTGGTCCGTTTTCTTCCCACCCCATTAAATAGGCTGGAGATGTATGCAAAATAATAGCGATATTTTCTAAAATATTTGTAGGTAATTTCTCAATATCACCCTTTTCATATCTAAAAATGGTAGAACGAGAAACACCTAATTTTTCAGCGACTATATCTGCACTTAGTTTTAATTCTTTTCTTCTAGCTTTAATTCTTTCTCCAATTGTCAAATAAACACCTCTTTTCTCATTTGCTATTACAAATTATAAAACAATAGTTGCAATAATGCAACAAATAAAATCGCAAAAATGAGACTTTCTTATTGATAGTTATTCTACTAGTCACTATACTAGAATTAGATAGTCGCAATAATTCGATTTATAAGGAGGTATAACATGATAAATACAGCAAAATTAAAGGGATTAATTGTTGAGCATGGTACGACACAACAAGCAATTGCTGATTCTGTTGGTATTAACCGAAGTAATTTTTACAGAAAAATGAAAAAAGGAGGAAATTTTACCATTCAGGAAGTTAAAAAACTTGTTAAAGAAATTCCTTTAACAAATGATGAAGCGATTGAAATATTTTTTCACGAAAATAATCATGGATATCTGAATAGATCATCTACTACAAAGTGAATAAAAAAAGAAAAATTATTAGTAGTAGTCTATCCATAATTATTAATTTATTTTTAAAAATAGTATCTATTTGAATATTTTTTAGTCAAAATAAATTATTAAATCTTAATTAAAAAATGCACTTATTTAATTTTATATCCATTTATTAATAAACAATTAAGATGAATAATTTGAACAAAATAAAAATCCATCTCATTGGCAGATGAAAATGGATAATAAATAGATAAATTTAAATAAAGAATAACATATTTTATTAAAAAATAACAACAATTCTATCTATATATCTTAAAAATTAAAACAAATAACATCACAATTAAAGTAGAAAAAGATGAATGATCTATAAATACTTTTATAAAACTATTATGCAATTAAAAATAAGCAATAAATTTAATAAATAAAAAAGGAGTAATCTTATTTTGAAAGCCTTATCTTTTTAGAATATCTTTTACCTATGATTATTTTTTGTAAGGAGAATAAAATTATAGATTTCTCAATCAATTGATTTAAAAAAATAAAAAGCAGGTGATTTTTTTGTATAAAGTAGTTGGCATAAAATCGGGAACTCAGTACTTCGTTGGTCAGACAAAATCGGAAATCATGCAAAAATTAATTAAAACATATGATTGGATTCCAAAAACTGAAAAGCAAAGGGGATATATTTATCCAGAAACCTTGCAAATCATCAAATATTTTGAAAACCAAGAAGAGCAATAAAGCTATTATGAAAAAAACTATAATTTATCAAAAAATTTTCATTTGACGAATCAAATAATTCTCAATAATAGGCTAGATTCAATTAGAAATATGAATTCAACAATAAAAAATAACCAATATATGAAGAGGTGAATCATGAGAAGTAGAGTGCAATCTATTCATTCAATCAAAGCATTAGAAAACTTATTACCTAAACAAAGACCAATGCAAAGAGGTGAATTTAAAATTGGTGAATTATATGTCTGTGATGTTACCTTACGATCAGATGAATGGCAATATCCATTTATTGGCGAAGTAACCTATATCAATGAGAAAAGTACAATTGTTACAATTATTGATGTATATCTAGCAGATAAAGTATTAGCACGGCGATTGAATTGGGTAACAGTCGTTCCCTTTAAATGCATGCAACCATTAACAAATCATTAATATTTATTTGAAAAATAGGAAGAAAATAAGTTGCCTTGCTTATATAAAATAACAAAATTGAACAAATTAGACTGTGAGCAGGTGAATTGCCTAATTAAATAATAATTTTAAGGAGTGATCATCAATGCGTACCTCTACCTTTAATTATATTAAAGATATTTTAGCAGATTATTCAAAGATAGATGACTATATTAAATAACGTGAAAAGGAACTGAGAAATCCTTTTCAAGAAAGAGATCAGAATGCAAGGATTAAAGGAAATAAAATAAATTATGATACTACTGCTAATTTGTTAATTACAATTGAACAAGATCGTAGGTTAGCTAGCTTAGCCAGAAATAAACGAATCATTGCTGATACAATCAATGCAGCAGATGAAGAGACAAAAACTATTATTAAAGAACTGTATTTAAAAAAATACCCACAATATAATATACAGGGACTAATCGATCATCAGCTAATCTTTTGTAGTAGAAGTCAGGCATACAATTTAAGAAATAAATTTTTTGGCGACATTGCTATACAATTAAATTTAGAAATATAAATTATAAAAATAGGATTAATTGACAACTGATTACTAAATTCTCTAATCGATTAAAGATACTTCTACCTATCAATGAATAATTGGTTGAATAGCGAAAAAATTATTGAAAGATCAAAAGTATATCTTGATTTACTTAATCTTCTACGACTTAGCTAAGCAAAATGATAGAATTAAAGCTATAAGTAAGAAAAATAAAAAAATAGAAATCAATCACTGCTTAATAACAAATTGTTATTATTAATAATACTATAGATAAACATTTTTGAATTAATTGATAACTAATTATATAATTAGTTAGAAAATATTTTCTTAATAGAGTGTTAGTAATTGTAAATAAAATTTCAAAAAGAGTAGCTGTCTTATTTATATCAATAAGATTGATCACTCAACTTATCATTAGAGAAGAACAACGACCTAAAAAGATGAAAAAAGTAACAAATCTACCTAGGAATCAATAGAGAATAGGTAATCTAATAAGACAATATAAACAAGCAACAGAGGGGAGAGAAAGATCATTTATTATTCTAAAGAAAATCATAAAATAGCAAAGGATAGAAAAAAAAACAATAACTAAGATACTAAACAATCAAAAGGAAACGACAACAGAATTAGGTCAATGGGAGACAAAAATATTCGGTGAAAATACAGGTGAAGGAAAACATATTATTGAACAATTAGGTGAGAAAACGATTCGTTTAATTTCTCATGGTGGCAAGTTTACGAGTAGTGGCTCTGATGGCATTATTTATTATTATACAAAAGTACCAAAAGATAAGAATTTTTGCTTATCTGCAAATATAACATTTAATGCTTGGCGTTACACCAATGGGCAAGAAGGTGTTGCTTTAATGGTTCGTGATGCAGTTCCACAAAAAGATGCCTATGGAAAATCTTTTTTTTCAAATTCCTATTCTATTTTAGCAAGTAGAATTGATTATACATGGGATTCAGAAACAAATAAAATAAATAGTTCTAAGGGGATAAAATATTTTATGCGCTTGGGATTAGGCACACGTACAATTACAGGAGTTAATGCTAGAAATCCCTATGATTCACCAGTACCAGGTACGGTTAAAAGTGCTTCTTACCCACTTGAACTTTCTGCCGCTGAAAAAAGATTGCCTACAGGTTCTTATAATATTTATGATCACTACACAAATTCATCACTTTTACCAATTTCTGCCAGTGATCATTTAACAACGATTAATATAACAATGAAAAAAACAAATACAGGCTTTGAAGCTTATTATATGGATGAAAAAGGAAATAAAACTTCTGAAATTATGTATGATTGGCAACAATACTATTTAGCTGATGGCAATGTTTATGTTGGTTTAGCTGTTGGTCGTAATATGGATGTTACGGTCTCTAATCTTAATTTTTCCTATACAAATGCAATCGATGATGAACCAGCAAAAGAACGGCCCATTAAAGAAATTGAACCAATCTATACAGTAACATCAAGTAAAGAAACCGGAGTAGCTGATTATTCACTAAGATTTAAAGCCAATGCAGACGGTCATTTGACAATCAAAAATAGGTTGACTGATCAAAATGTTCAGGGAGCAGAAAAAAGATTGGTAAAAGCTGGAAAGGAAATTTCTATTTCTACTGTTCTTGTTAATGGCAAAAATCCTTTTGATTTTATTTTTACTCCTGATCCAAATTATCCTCCAGATGAACATAGCATTTTATCCGACTATAGTACAAAAACAATTGCCCATACTGTGATCTATAAAACATACCCATCTTCAACGATTTATGTTACACCTGAGGCAAGACTTGATGGAAATGGCAGTCAGGAGAATCCATTGCCACTTACTGAAGCATTAAAATTTGCTAGAGCAGGCCAAACCATTATTATGGCCTCTGGAAAGTATCATTATGATAAAGAAATTACGATTGCTAAGGAGGTTAAAGGCAATGAACAAACGCCTATTACTTTAACTGCTGACAAGGAACAAAAAGATGCTCGTCCTATTATTGATTTTAATAAAAAAGGTAGTGGCCTTTCTTTATGGGGCGATTATTGGATCTTACAAGGGATTGATATAACAAATTCGTTAAATGATACTGCAGGAATGAAAATTGCTGGTCATCATAATTGGATTGAGAATATTAAAGTTTACCATAATGGTGGTACAGGTCTACAAATTAGTGGTTCCTCAATAGATACAAAAAAGCAATGGCCATCCTATAATACGATTAAGAATTGTACAGCTTTTGAAAATTATGATGCAGGCTTTGAAAATGCAGATGGGTTTGGTGCTAAATTAATGGTAGGAGAAGGAAATATTTTTGATGGCTGTATTTCTTATCATAATGCAGATGATGGTTTTGATTTTTTTGCAAAACCTGAAAGTGGGTCAATTAGTAAGGTAACACTTAAAAATTGTGTTGCTTACAGAAATGGCTATATTCCAGGATTGAATGGAAAAGATAGTGGGAATGGATTTAAAATGGGTGGTTCTTCCCTATCAGGAAAACACGAAATGTATAACTGTTTAGCTTTTGAGAATGCCTCAAAAGGAATTGATTCAAATTCTTGTCCAGACATTAAAATACAAACCAGTACATCTTTTAATAATGGTGCTTCAAATGTTGCTTTGTATGCTGGCCCGGATAAAATAACTGATTTTAAAGCATTTGGTATCTTATCTTATCGAACGAAGCAACTAGAAGTAGAAGAGACAATGAATTTAGTTGGTAACGTACCAGGAACCAATGATGTTTTCGGTCCGACTAATTACTATTGGGATACCAATAGAAAAGGTTCAATAAACTGTCAAGGAAAACAAATAAAATCTGAATGGATCCAATCTGTTAAGGTCGATGAAGAAAGTAATCTAGAGTCTGAGCAACCCATCCAACGTTATAAAAACGGAAATATTAATGTAAACGGCATTATGCAAATAAAACGGGATATTGCTGATTTGTCAAATAATATTGGTGCAACTTTTATTGAATCAATGCCTATAAACAATGAAATTTCTAGTAAAAATTAAATTTTGAAAATTATCGATAATTGTTAGCTAAATCGATGAAATTCTCTTTTTAAAAATAATAAAGTAAGACGTTACAATTAGAATTAGCTTATAGAGTGAATAATCTGCCTAATATTTAAAAAATGTTAGCAATTAAAATAACAATTCATTATAAAAATGTAGAGTATAACTATTCTTATTCTCCTTATCTTTTTAGGACACTTTGATTTTTTAAAATCAAAGTGTTCTATTTTTTGGTGAATTTTAAAACAGGGAATCAAAATGAGCCATACAATTAGATAATTTATGGATTTTTAGGTAGAAAAAACATGCTAAATTAATACTATCAAAATTATCGATGTAGCAATAAACAATGTATTTGTTGTCAAAAAGTAAATAATAAGTAGTAAATACCAATTTAAAAAATACGACTCAAAATGGAACTATATTTTCTTTTTTATTTTTTAGATAAAAGAAATAGCTATTTAAATGTAAATTAGTAATATTAAAAATGGAAAACAAGTGGATTTTTAGGTAGCAGAACTGTGCTAAATTAATAGTATCAAACAAAGTGAATAATTAATTTTTTATTTTTAGCAAGATTACTTAACAACGTGAAAATATACCAAGAGTGTACTTATTAAACCAACAATTTATCAGAATAATTAGAAAATTCAGAAAAAAGTAAATTATTTTTATTTATCCATTATTAATATGACCAAATATTAATAAATAACAAGTATGTTGAATCATTTATAAGAAATAAACGTATATAACAAGCGAAGGTGAACTCATTATTTCTATAAATTTTTATTTTTAGTATTTTTGATGCAAGTCTACTTATTTCATAGGAAATTACTTCTAAATCCATTAGTTTAAGGAGGTAAGTTAGTGATAATAAAATTACGACCAAATAATTCGTTTAAACAAAGAAAAGATGAGAAAAATAATAACTTTTTTGATGAATTTGATGCAGAATATATGGAATATTTAAGAAAGAAAGCAATATATTCACAAGAACACATAGAAAAGAAGGGACTTCCAAAAGATTAATTCTTGTTAGATAAAAGATAGGCATTTTCTTTCAATTTTCGATTGTCTTCTTACAGCTTACAGACATTAAAGAGAAAACTGTTTCGTCGGTGGACGTAAAACATAATTATCGATTGTTACGTAACTGTTGGAGAAAAAATGATGAAAAAAGACTTATTTATAGCAATCAATTTGCAATTGTTTTCAAAACGAGAAAAAGAAAATCGAATGGAATTGTTAACAGATCCTAAAAAGAATACTTTAGTCCCTATTTCTTCTGATAGAAATAATAAGAAAAAAAAGAATAGAACATTTACACGAGAAGAATTGGCGAAAATACTGACTGCTGAAATAAAAAAAGCAGAAGTAGACTGGGAAAAGAAACGAAATGATCAACAAGAAAAAATAGAAAAGGCAAAAGAAGTAGCGATACAAAAAGAATTTCAAAAACAATTGGCCCAAAAAGAAGCAGAAATTGCCGAATTACAACGTAAGCAATTGCTTGCTGAAGCATCAAAAATGGCGTATCGAATGTTCAATGAGAATAATCTATTGATTGATGAAGATTTACTTCACTTAGTTATTCAAGAGGATTTAGAAACAACAAAAAAAGCAGTAAATATCATCATTTCTTTTGTTTCAAAATTAGAACGGAAACATTTATAAGACTTGGTTAGGATAATACAATGATTGAAAAATTAGCACATATATACAAAGAGTAAAGATTCAATTTTTAAAGAGAAAAAGCTAGAGACGAATTAGCTAAAAACTAGAACTAAACAAAAAGACAATTTATAAAAATATAAAGGTGCTGATCAGACATGACTAAAACAATGGAACAAGCAATTTTTAATGCAATGGTTCAGTGGGTTTCTACACATAACTATACAATGCATACCTATCAACCATTGAATAATGTGGAGGATTATCCATTTGTTGTATTTGAACAAACAAAAACGATGTATCAAGCAAACAAAACAGCACTATTAGGAAATGTTACCTTATCTTTATCTGTATGGGGAGAACAAGAAAAACGAAGTCAAGTATCTGAAATGGCAACAACAATTTTTAAAGGGGCCTTTGGAATAAACGAGGCACAGGGCTATTACTGGTCGTTAAATAGAGAAAAAAGTATGATACAACTACTCATGGATACAACAACGAATCAACCATTAGTACGAGCAAATATTGAACTTAATTTTAATTTATTAGGAGGAATTTAAATGGAAACTTTAAAAGGAATTGATATTATTTTACTTTATCGTGTCTTAAATAAAGCAAAAAGAGAGGCTGCTTGGAAGATGGCTTTTCAAACAGAACACTCCAATAGTATGACAAGAGAAGCAGACTCAGCAGCAACTAAAGATGGGAACGTACAAACGCTTAGTCCGGTGGCCTATGATTTTTCGGCTACTTCATTAATCGCACAAAATGATCCACATATTGATGAAATGAAGCATGCTTTATTAGATGGAGAAATTGTTGAAATTTGGGAGATCAATAAAATTGAAAAGGGAACTGGTGAGAATAAAGAGAAGTATAAGGCGACTTACTATCAAGGTTATGTCTCTGAATTTACACCAACAGCTAAGGCTGAAGAAAGTGTCGAATTAGAATTAGCTTTTGCTATTAATGGTGTTGGTCAAGATGGTTATGCTTCGTTAACAAAAGAACAATTGGATGTCATTCAGTACGCTTTTTCAGATACCTTAAAAGAACAAGTGCCTAATAATAAATAAATGTAAATCAATTATTGACAAAATATAGGAGGAACTAGCGATGAAATTAAAAATAAATGGAAAAGAATACAGCTTTAAATTCGGTGTAAAATTTATCCGTGAAATTGATAAAAACATTCCTTTAAAACGTGAAGAAATAAAATTTGGATTGGGTTTATCAGCAAAAGTACTGCCTGAATTAAAAGCGGGAAATGTTAACACATTAGCTAATGTACTCTATTATGCCAATCAAACAGAAAATGAACAGATATCTTTAGATGAACTTGATGAATATATTGATACAGTAAAAGATATTGAGAAATTATTTGATCAGGTTGAGAAATCCTTACGTGAGTCAAATGCGGGGAAGTTAGCCGTCAAGAATCTGGAACAAAATCTGAACAAATAGATAGTAATTCAGAGGAGATGTATGAACAAATCTTACTCAATGCTTTAAGATATCTTGGCATAAATGAATTTAAAGAAATCAAGCGTATGTCATTGAGAGAATATGAACTTAGGATGACAGCTTGTCAATTACGTATGTTGGATGATAGACAAAAAATATATGAACAAGCTTGGGCCAATCAACAAGTTCAAGCCACCAAGAAATCTGGGAAAAAATCTATTCCTGTTTATGATACGTTTGAGAAATTCTTTAATTATAAGAAATTCGAACAAGAAATACTCGGGCATCGAGAAAAAGAAGATAGATTGTTGACAGGTTTATTTAAAAAAGCAAACTCCTAAAGAAAGGAGGAACCTATGGAAAATTATTCAGTAGAAGCAATTCTTACGGCGGTAGATACCAATTTTACTGCAACAATAAAAAATGCCCAGGAAATTGTAACTAGTTTAACAGAGACAATTAATCAAACGACATTTTCAATTTCTGAAATGACAGGAAGTATCGGAGTATTCAATTTATTAGGACAGAGCGCTGCTTTGGTAAAAGAGTCACTTGAAGGCATGATTGCATGTTTTAGTGAATTTAGTCAATCTGCAACCATTTTTCAGGAATTGGGTACTAATATTCTAGAGATGGGAAATACAATTCAAACACTTACCAATGGAATCACCCTATTACCTGCATTGTTAAATACAGCATCTGAGAGTGTCAATCAGTTAGTTTTAGCCTTCCAAGCAATGAATCAAGCTTCAGTAAGCGTAACTGTCTTAAGTAATACAATGCTGACATTTCAGACAATTTGTAGTGCAGTGATTCAATCAATAGATCAATATACGAATAGTTTAAGTGCAACAGCTACAATGATTACTGCTTGGAATGAATTGCAATTACTGATGGGCGTTATGTTAGACCAATTGGCTGAAAAATTTACAGCAACCTTTACTATTATTCAAGGTGGATTATCGCAAGTATTGCAAAGTGGCATTGCAATCATTAACTTGTTCATTGGTAAAATCACAGAATTTACGATGTCCTTAGTACTAATGAATACGACATTTACAACTATTGTTAGTGGGATGGGTAATAATCTTAAAACAGTTTCTAATGCAATGACACCTATTCAAACCATGATGAAGGGAATTACAGATTTCTTAGGTAAGATAACAAATCTGATCAAGGGATTTACCGATCTAGGAAAAGCAATTGAAGCTTTATTTACTTTTATTGGTGTAGCAGAACCAGTTGTACTGCTTGTTACAGTTATTGTTGCGTTGGTTGCAGCAGTTATCTATCTTTGGAATATCAATGAAGGATTTCGCGATGCAATTATTACTGCTTGGACGACAATTATTAATTTTTTACAGCCAGCTATTACTGCAATTTCAGACTTTATTCAACAAATATTTGGTAATTTACTAGCTTGGTGGCAGGAAAATCAACAAACCATTCTTTCAGTTATTCAAACGGTTTGGACGATTATTTCAACAGTTATTCAAACAATATTGAGTAATGTTTTAGCCATTGTTAGTGGTATTTTTAATCAAATAAAAAATGTTATTAATTTGGTAATGGGTGTTATCAAGGGAATCATCACAACCGTTTTATCTCTTATTAGCGGTGATTGGTCTGGTGTTCTTGCAGGAATTCAAATGATAATTGGCGCTTTTGGCACGTATATTACATCAACCTTTGATAATTTTATGAGTACAGCTAAAGAAATAGTCAGCAATATTATTGATGGAATTAAGGCTGTTTTTGAATCCATAAAAGATATTGACCTATTAAAAACTGGTAAAGCCATTATGGATGGGTTTTTAGATGGCTTGAAATCGGCCTGGGAGGCAGTGAAAAAATTTGTTGGTGGCATAGGAAAGTGGATCAAAGATCATAAAGGACCAATTCGGTATGACGCAAAATTATTAATTCCAGCTGGGCAATCCATTATGAGCAGTTTAAATGATGGATTAATCAATGGATTTAAAGATGTAGAAAAAACCATCACAGGAATGACAGACACCATTCAAGACAACCTAGCAGTCATGTCATCAATAGAGTTCGGAAGCAATTTAGAAAGCTTGGATAGTAAAATGAGCACGCAAGTTGAACATAAATTTGCCCAAGAAAATAATAATAAGCCGGCAGTTTTTAACATTCAACTTGGAAATCAACAGTTTAAGGCATTTGTCCATGATATCTCTGATGTTATGGGTGGAGAAATGGCGATTAACATGCAATTTTAGTAAGGAGGGAGAAAATGTATTCTTTTAAAGATCCAAATATTGAAAAGAAATTTTATGAGCCATCCTTACCAAAATCTGCCATGAATTACGATGGTGTATGGCTGGAAGAAGTAATTGAAGGATACCGAACACTAACCGTATCAGGTAGAGAAATGCTTGCGATTGAAATTCAATCAGATAATACACAAGTTGGTTCAATTATTTCTTCTCAGCAATTATCTGCTAGAACGTTAAAAATTAGCTATCAGATAACAAATAAGGATGCTGAAAATTTATTAATCAATTACCGTTGGTTAATGGAACACTTATATAGAGAAAAAGACGTACCAATCTATTTTAATGATGAGTGCGATATTCTTTATTATGGCCGTTATTCAGGAAGTGATGAGGTTCCAGGTGATCGATATATGTTTACTTCAAGTTTTGATATTTATTGTTCTGATCCTAGAAAATATAGTCAAAAAGTATTCAGTGTACCTAGCCAGATTTTAAGTCATCTTGCTTATAAAACCTATCCATCAAAAATAAAAGTCTCCATTGAGACAAATAACGACTTAGAAATTAGTAATGGGGAACAAAAGATAAAAATCACGAATAGAAAGTTGAATCCAAATGATCTGGTTGTAATTGATTTTAATGAAGGAAAAGTATTTGTTAATAACATAGATCGAACAAACTGGCTAGATTTAGCAAGTGATTTTGAAAATTTTGAATTAAAACAGAATCAAAAGATTACTTGTACAAATGGAAAACTACACTTAGAGTATCGTTAGGTGAGTTTGTGAGCGAAAGTATCTATTTTTTTGATGATGCCCAACAACTGATCAAAATGGTTAAAGAAGAGAAAATTATTGAAGCTATTCAGGAAAAGGAAATTACAACAAACCAAGAAGAATTGTTGAATAGCACTCTCTCTGCCACTATTCAATTTGACGAAGAGTTAGCAGAAGCTGCCTTTATGGCAGTCAGAGAGCAAGAAGAATTTTTTACGATGTATAGAATAGTAACAATTAGTGATCCAGATAATCATTTAATCTTTACTGGAGTGGATTTTGCTCCTGATGAATTAGATGGATATATCGTAAAAGATGTTCGACCAAAAAACGAAGCAATAGAAACAGTAGCGAAACGGTTAGTTGAAGGTAGCGAGTGGCGAATTTGGTTTGTTGATGACAATATAAAGACCATTACAGATACCTTTTATTATCTATCGATCAAAGAAGCGCTCAAACAACTTCAGACAGTTGGCTGTGAAATGCTATTTAAATGTACACTTAATGCAGATGGCATCAAAGATAAATGGATTGAAATTTATCAAAAAATTGGTGAAGACAGTCAAATGCGTTACACCTATGGAGAAAAAGCACTAACTGTTGAAAGAGAGATTGATCGAAGCCAAATTTATACTTCGGTCATTGGACATGGAAAAGGCGAAGATGTTGGTGATGGTTATGGTCGTAAACTGGAATTTACTAATGTGGAATGGAAAAAAAGTAAAGGAGATCCTCTAGATAAACCTAAAGGACAAAATTGGCTTGAATTTCCTGAAATGACAAAGTTATATGGGATTCCCAGAAAAAATGGTGAAATGTATCGACGAGAAAAAGTCGTCACTTTTGATGATGAAGAAGATGCAACAAAATTATTAGAGAAAGCCTACCAAGAGTTACTTGAGTGTTCTAGACCATTGGCTCAATTCAAGGCGACTGTGTCACAAGGTGAGAATGTTGGAAATAGGGTAACAATTCATCGTTATGATCGAGGATATCATTACCAAACTAGAATATTTAAAACTAGCTTAAATCGGTTAACAGGAGCAATAGAGGCGACTATTGGTGATAATCTGACAACGAATTTATCAAGAAAGACATCAAAAAATGCGAATGATATTAAAGAGTTAGATAATGAAAAACAAAATTTTTATGAAGCAACAGAAATATCGAAATGGCAATCAGACGTTGTTCGTGGAGCTAAGGGTGGCTCTATTATGTTGATGAATCCAGAAGATTTAGGTAAAAGCAGCTCACGTCAACCCACCCATATGGTTTGGATGAATGGCCAATCTATAGACAAAAGTAATAAGTTTTTAGTAGCAAATAGTAATGGCATTGGGTTTATTGATGGCAAATTTGATTTAAATCGCTTTAATAGTGCTTGGAAAATTGATGGTGAATTTAATGCTAATTTTATAAAGGCAGGAACCTTGCAAGCTATAGATATACGTGGTGTCAATATCTATGGGTCAATGTTAGAGTCAGATAGTAATGGATTTAAGGTCATTATAAAGGATGGTCAAGTTCGTTTTATCCGTTCAAGTGACAATCGGGAAATGCTCGCTTTTTCTCCTACAATTGCAAGTGATACAGGCAAATTAATCGGTGTCCATTTAATTAAGGGTCGAGGATTCTCATTCGCTTTGGCGGCTAAGGGACAAACAAAAGACAGCTATAGATCTGTTGTTGAGATACCTGCCGATAGCACAATGGAAAATTTAAAACTTAACCTAAATGGTAAAATATCCATCAATGGTTCATTATATATCAATGGTCAACAAGTTGTACCAGGTCAAGGAGGTGGTAGTACACCCGGTGGTGGCACTGGAACAGGGGGGTATCCACCTGAGGTAACCAGCCAGACCGGTAAATGGGCATTGGAAGTGTGGAACTATCTCATCAATAATGGCTATAGTAAACCTGCAGCAGCAGGTATTTTGGGAAATATTCAAGAAGAAACCGGGCATACGATGAATCCAGATACAGATCAAATTGGCGGACCCGCTTATGGACTTGTTCAATGGGATGGTTCTGCCTATCCATTAGTAGGCCCTGCAACATGGAATGGTCGTGAATATGTTCAGCGTCTTTTATCTGCCGCAAAGATTTCAGAAGATTACCGAACGACACTTGCCCAGTCTAAACTGATTAATTGGAGTATGTATAATGGCCAATGGATTGGAAAAGTGACTTAAAAATCTTAAACTTGGTACTAATACTGGAACAGCAGGGCTGAAGCATCTAGAAAGTTTGATGGGACACACTGTAGGAAATGGTCAATGCTATGCAGCATCTGCAGAATATTCAGGTTACTTAGGTGGATGTGGATTGGGTGCTGGAACAAAATATGGCTTCAGTCATGTCGTTGGTGATACAAGTTCTGCTGCTGATATTGGTTCTTCTTATGATTGGAAGGCGGTTGGTTGGAAAGTCATTTTTAACCCTTCCTACAATCAATTGGTCACTGGTGCTATTGTCAACATTAAGCGTGGTGGACAATGGGGAACTGGTTGGACCGTTGATGCTGTCTATGGACATACTGGCATAATTTATGGTTTGTCAGGAGGCAAAATTCAAACCTATGAGCAAAATGCAGAACAAGGCCAAATCATTGCTAAGTATAATCGTATATATTTTAATAGTTCGATTGCTTCAATTGTTATCCCACCAAAATAAAAAGAAAGGAGTGAGCAAATGATAAATTACCCAATGACGTTATCAACAACCGAACCCAATAACTTTGTTGGTTTAATTAAAATCCGACAAGGCGATACGGAAAGTCAAGTTTTTGATGCGACGATTGTTCAAAATGGTGTACCCGTTGATTTTACGGGATTAACGCCATTCTTTTGTGTCAAGAGTAGTCCAGCAACTGGATTAGGATTTTCTGAGCAGAAAGTGACACAAATTCTTGATGCCAAACAAGGTCGCTTAACCTATACCCTAACAGACTATGATATGCAAGCGGTCCAGTTGAATCACGCTTATTTTAGTTTCCGAAAATTAGGGTCAGATCAAACTTGGCGACAACAATTCAGCACAAAAGGCTTTGCTTATTCGATTGTTCCATCAATTTATACAGACGGAATTAAAGATAGTAATTATATTTGGACCTTTGAAGAAATCTTGCGTTATTTCCAAGAGTGGGTCAAAGAATCCATGAAAACATATGATGATTGGTATTTAAAAGCACAAGCAGAATTACAACGTATTATCAAACTTTTTAGTGATTGGATTAATGAAAGTAAGAAAGAGTATGAAACGTGGCGAGAAAGTGAAAAGGAAGCTTTTGACCAATGGATGATTACAAATAAGCAGGATTATGAAGCATGGTTTAAATCAGTGAAGGAAATTCTTGAAAGTATCGATCCAAATGGAAAATTACTATCAGAAATCATTGATGCCAGACAATCTGTAGATGGACAAAAACATGCGAATTTAAAAGAACGTCTCGATACAATGGAGAATAACTCTTTTAAAATGACAGACAGAGAAGTGGATACATTAATGGTTTTACAAGATGATCATTTTAGTAAAAATCATGAAATAACAAACGTTGGCACGGCTCCCGATTCAAATGTAGATTATGCATCTTTAGTCATTGCTGAAATTGATAATAAAAAACAGGATACCTTTTATTTAGAAAAAGTAGGTGAGATAAATGACTGAAATTAAAAAAATGATGGAAACAGACGAGAAAGGCATCCAACGACAAATTTACCCAATTATCCATGTATCTGCTGTTACAGGATTAGATAAAATTATTAGTGGCGAATCTAGGGTGTTTTCCGTGAATGGTAAAACAGGTGCTGTTCTTATTACAAAAGAAGACCTTGGATTAGCAAATGCCCTAACTGAACTTCCTTATGCAAATGAAGAGCAAGATGGCATTATTACTGCTAAATTATTTGAGAATATAAAAAAGCTAGAAGAACAGGGAACTTTATTGCCTGCAACGTCTGAGAGACTTGGCACTATTAAGGTAGGAGATTTGTTAACCATTACTGAACAGGGCACCTTATCGGCTAAAAAGCAGACGGATGTTAATTTTACAGAGCTGTTAAAAATTAAATTAGATAATCTAAAAAATTATACTGCTGGTGCAAATATCACAATTACCGATGAAGGCATCATTTCAGCAACTAGAGGCAACAGTTCTTCAGATGGCGTAAATCAAACATATGTTGATCAAGGAGATAAAAATACATTTGAAGCTGCAAAAAAATACACAGATTCCAAAATTCCAAGTTTTACATTTGAAAAAATAGGAGAGGTTTAACAATGACAGATATTGTAAAAATTAAACAAGATGGTGTACAGATCTATCCACAATCTCACTGGAAAGCCATTATTGGCGCCCCAGAGTCAGTAAAAGGTGAAAAAGGTGAGAAGGGCGATCCAGGAATAAATGCTACTATAACAGAAGTAGCAACGACAATAGCCAATGGATTAATGGCAAAAGAAGATAAAGTAAAATTAGATGAACTACCTAATATTACATTAGAGAAAGTAGGAACAATTTAATGACAGATATCGTACAATTAAAGGAAGATGGAAAATCAAAATATTTAAAAACCCATGTTAATGCGATAGATGGTGTTAATGGAGAGTTGGTAAGCACACAAGGTGATACAAAAATTATAGGTAAAAAAGATTTTGAACATCTAACTATTAATGGTCGATCACCACAAACTTGTAGCTATCAGAAAGTGTTAAAGATGGCCGACATACATAGATAGTGATAATGTCAAATCAATGATTACAGAGTCAACTTTCCAGTTTAATCGGGTAGGGGATATAACGACTGTAAGTGGTCGTATTATCACAAACAAAGGATTTGGTAGTAACTCCTATGTTTTATACCAGGTACCATATGGATATCGTACCATACGAGCAAATGGAAATACATCAACCCCATTAATGGTATCATCTTGGGGAACAGCACCAGTCAATGCATTTTCACACTATAGCTGGGAGAATGAACGTTTAGTAGTATGGGTAAGCGAGGCACGGACTTATTATTTTACTGGAGTATGGTCAAGTGCAGGCACAAATTTTCCGGATGAATAAGGAGAATATAAAATGGATAAAAAACAATATGGACACCTAACATAATTAGTAGAATTAACAAAATTAAATAACAAAATGCTGAACTTATTTTAGAATGAAAAAATATGCAAAAACAATTAATCGACATATAAACATAGTAAATTAACGTGTAAAAAACAATTAAAGCAATTAATCATTATAGTTAATTGTTGAATTCATACTAATACTAAGAATAGCACAACTAAAAAGAGACAATGACAACAAAACTTATATACAATTAGTGACTATTATACAAAACAATTAAAAATAAACCATTTAGTTAATTAACTAAGTGGTTTTCATTTTGGAAGGTTGGTGAAATAAATGCAAAAGCTAATAGAAAATATGCTGACAAACCCAGAAAAAATAACATTCGCTATCCTTTTTGTAGGATTGTTAGTTTGGGTAATGAAACAAAATAATGACCTAGAAAAAAGATATCAACTAACTATTGATAGACTCACATGTGCATTAAGTGAAGTAGAGGCCATCAAAAACATGGTTGGCAAAATCAACGAAAAATTAAAGTAAGGAAAATTTAAAAAATGAATAACAAAACGTTCAATTATTTAAAATGGATCGCTATTGTGGTGATTCCTGCACTAGGCACCTTTGTTGGTGTTGTTGGTCAGGCTCTTAATTGGGCACAAGCAAGTTTAGCAGTAACAATCATTGCAGCATTTGGCACATTTTTAGGAACCATCCTTGGTGTGTCACATGTTAATTATAAAAATAATTAAAAGTCGTCTTAACGGATGGCTTTTTTATATTCAGGAGGATAACAAAAATGGTAGATATCAATAAAATGATTCAATGGATGGAAGACAGAAAAGGAAAAGTCACCTATAGTATGGAAAATCGTTATGGACCTAATTCCTATGATTGTTCTAGTGCCGTATATTATTCTTTAATTGCTGGCGGATTTTTACCTCAACAGAATATTATTGGAAATACTGAAAGCTTATTTAATGACTTAGAGAAAAATGGTTGGCAGCAATTAAAAGCAAGCAATGGCTATTTTGACACTCACAGAGGTGATATTTTTATCTGGGGTGATAGAGGATCAACAGCCGGCTCAGCTGGTCATACGGGTATTTTTGTTGATAATGATAACATCATTCATTGTAATTATGGCTATAACGGGATTACAGTGAACAATCATGATACAATATGGGGACATAATGGAAAACCAACAATTAATATTTATCGCTATGATAATGGAAATCAACCTAATCCGCCTAAAAGACGTTATGGTTATCGAGTAGATGACTTAAAAGTAGTTAACGGTGTCTGGCAAGTACGTAACAATTATTTGGTCCCCGTTGATTTTGATTGGACTGAAAATGGCATTATGCCTGAAGATCTAGATAAAATTAATCCAGTAGATGGTTCGATGCATCCAAATCAGGTATTTAAAGTAGGCGACTATTTTGCATTTAATCCTGCATGTGTATTAAGTGTAGATACGCCAGTGATGGTTAGCGGATGGCAATTTATGAAAGTAAATTTACGTCATACAGGCATTATTTGGTTGAGTGTTTATAGTAAAGACCATTTGATCTATGGCTAGAAATTTTAAACAAATAATTGGGACACTTACAATCTACAAGGGTATATCCTTCATCCTGGTAGGAAATTAATTTGATTAATGACTAGAATAGAAGCTGATTATGTAGATGGTTTCTATTCTAGATTTTTAATATACTTTACTAAATATTTATAGACTAAAGCTAAAATTTTATCCTAATCCTTAAATCAACTATCCATACCAACAACTATTACTTCTCTTTGATTTCCTCATAAAACTTTTTTGATAACGCATATAGTATAAAGTAATAGAAAAATTAATTATGCTTGATAAGTAATCTCAATCCCATATAAAATCAAAAAGTTTAGTTATTTTTAATTCTACTTTTTTATTATTTTATTAACTTATTTAAATTACTTAATAATTAGATGTAAGAACTCATCTAATCATTTATTTCCTCTCTAGCTGTTTCTTTTTTTCGCTTGGTTGGTGGACGAAACTCTATTCCTATGTTTTAATAGACTAGTTGAAAACTTTCAGATAATGAAATGAATATTCTTACAATTGAGAATTAGTGATAAGAATATTAGAAAGCATCTGAACTTCTTTCATCTAAATGTTCGATTCGCTTGAAAATATCTATGAGTTTTTTGATCTAAAAATCAAGGTTCAATTATAGGTGGATCGGTTCCTGTAAATATTTAATTGGTTTTTAGTAATTTGATAATTAGGTGATTATTTAAAGGGGGATAAAGATGAAAAAAGTAATTATGAATAAAAAAGTCAAGGAACTTTTGTTTGTGACGTTAGGTTCACTGGTTTTAGCTGTTTCAATTAATTCTATTCTATTACCCAATGCATTGGTAGCAGGTGGTGCAAATGGCATAAGTATTGTTTTAAATCATTTGTTTGGTTGGAATATCGCTCTTGTTTTGTATGCAATTAATATTCCTTTGTTATTGCTTTGCTTTTTGCTATTGGGAAAAGGGGTAGGAATTAAAACTATTTATGGCAGCTTGGTCTATCCATTCTTTGTTGGATTAACTGGAAATATACCGGTATTAACACATAATATTTTATTGGCTGCTATTTATGGTGGTATCTTAACTGGTTTAGGGTTAGGGTTGGAATTTAAAGGAAATGCTTCAACGGGTGGTACGGCGATCATTTCACAAATTGCACATAAATATACAAAATTACCAATGGGCATTTGTGTTTCTATTGTTGATGGTATGGTTATTTTAGGTGCTTTATTTGCTTTTAATGTAAATATTGTTTTATTTTCATTAATCTGTCTATTTATTATTGGCAGAGTTATCGACTTCGTTCAAGCTGGTCTTGGAAGATATAAAAATTTATTGGTTGTCAGCTCAAAATCCTTGGAAATTAGAGCAACACTTATTAGGGAATTAGATAAGGGTGTAACAATTATTCCGATAGAAGGTGGCTATCAACAAGAAGGCAAAGTAATGCTAATGACCGTAATTAAGGAAAAGGATTATTCAGCCATTCAAGAGAAAATTTTAGAGATTGATGATCAAGCATTTATTGTCTCCATGACTGCAAATGAAGTAAAAGGTAGAGGATTTAGCATTCAACGTATATTAGGCATGGATCAATAATTTAATTAGTAAACAATAAAAGTATAAAAGATCCTGTGCGATTTGATAAACCAATCGATACATAGTTTAAGATAAGCAAATTTTAAATGTAAATAGGAAGGTAGCTAACTCATTCCTATTTTTTATTTATATCGTTTATTTTTTGGCTTAACAATAGATAGTAATTACTATCTATTGCTTATATGAATATATGAATCATTAAAAATAAAGCCCAAATAAAAGTAAAATTATAATTACTTTATTTGGGCTTTATTTTAATGACTTCTTTATATTGCAGGTATGATGTATTCTGGTAGCTATTATATTCTTTTATTAATTTTTAAACGATTAAGATAAGAAAACAACTTTTGTAATTGTTTCTTCTCTAATATTTTTTGTTAAAAACATGTTATTTAGTTTGACATAACAAGATTAACATTTATAATTTCTAGCTTTTAAAGCATATGCTCCACTAAATTAAATTTATTCTATTTATCAGTTAAAATCATAGTTATAGTTATAAAAGATTAATTAAAAATAGGAAAATTTAACTAAAATATTTGTTTTTTTATGAAAAATTATCATAACTGAATGGGATTATAATCAATACTTACAATAACTTGTATATTAATAATTAAAAATAATAACAATTTTTCATCTAGGTAAACGCTTTAATAACCTATTGACAAATATATGAAAAATAAATATAATAAATAAGGAATAACTATGATATATCAGTTTAAGGAGATTAATTATGTATTTAAAAAATTGGCAAACAAATATTGCCGAATTGAAACAAACAAAGATAGAACTTCCACAATTTAATGTTCCACAATTTAAATTAAATGGGAAACAGTCGCCTGTATGGCTTCACTTTGGTGGGGGTAATCTTTATCGAGGTTTTCATGCTGAAGTGGCTCAGAAATTAGCGAATCAGGGAGAATTAGAAGCAGGAATTGTCGTTTGTGAAACATTCGATCAAGAGATCATTGAAGAGGTCTATCAACCCTTTGATAATAATTTTTTAGAAATTATCATGCATGAGAATGGGCAATTACATACACGCTTGCTTGCCTCTACTGCAGATAGTTTGTATTGCCATCCCACCAATCAAAACCATTATGAACAGGTAATTCACTATTTTGAAAATCCAGAACTTCAATTTTTAACTTTTACAATTACAGAAAAGGGCTATCGCTTAAGAGATCTAAGCGGAAAATATTTACCTGTTATTGAAGAAGACATTAAAAATGGACCTGAAAAGGCACAACATACGATGAGTATTATTACTGCTCTATTATATAAACGTTTTATGGTAGGTGAGTTGCCTATTGCTATTGTTTCAACAGATAATTTTTCACAGAATGGTCGCTGTTTTAAAGAAAGCATTTTATCTTTAGCTGGTGAATGGGTGAAGAAAGATTTTGTACCGAAGACTTTTGTTGCTTATTTACAGGATACAAATAAAGTTACCTTCCCATGGAGTATGATTGACCGAATTACACCAAATCCATCTAAAAAGATCTATACAGAATTGAAGGATACAACATTTACCGATATAGAAATGATTCAAACAAAACAGCAAACAAACATGGCTTCATTTACAAATACGGAAGCTAGTCATTATCTGGTAATTGAAGATAATTTTCTAAATGGACGACCTGATTTAGAAAAAGCAGGTGTGATTTTAACAGATCGTGATACGGTGGATAAAACAGATGCAATGAAGGTAACGACATGTTTAAATCCCTTGCATACTGCATTGGCAATCACTGGCTGTTTATTAGGATATACCTCGATTGCAGATGAAATGAAAGATAAAGACTTAGTCAACTTAATCCATGGAATTGGTTATCAAGAAGGACTACCGGTTGTTGAAGATCCGGGAATTATCGATCCTAAAAAATTTATTGATGAAGTTGTTAAAAAACGTCTGCCTAATCCAAATATTCCAGATACTCCTCAACGAATTGCGACCGATACGTCACAAAAAATGGCCATTCGTTTTGGTGAAACAATTAAAAAATATGCTTTATCTGAAGATAAAACGACACATTCATTATCATACATTCCGGTAACTATTGCTGCATGGTTGCGTTATCTTTTAGCAATCGATGATAAAGGAAATGCTTTTACACCAAGTAATGATCCTCTATTGAATGAATTACAGGAAAAATTAGCCATGATTCAATTAGGAAAACAAAATAAAGAGCAAATTCATAAATTACTGATGCCTATCTTAGCTAATTCAGCAATTTTTGGTTCTGATCTTTATCAAGTAGGATTAGGTGAAAAGGTTGAAGCATTTTTTATTAAAATGCTGGCTGGTCCTGGAGCGGTTCGGCAGACAATCCATGAACTAAAAATTGGGGGAAATAACAATGGAAATGACGTTTAGATGGTATGGCTCAAATGAAGAAAAAATAAAATTAGAATATATTCATCAAATACCAGCAGTGAAGGGTATTGTTGGTACATTGATGGATATTCCGGTAGGTGAAGTCTGGCCGAAAGAGCGTATTCAAGCATTAAAAGAGGAAATAGAAACTGCCGGCATGACATTAAAGGTGATTGAGAGTGTAAATATTCATGATGATATCAAGATTGGTTTACCCTCCCGTGATCAATATATTGAAAATTATAAGCAAACCATTCAGAATTTAGCTGAATTTGGTATTGAA
The DNA here is from genome assembly GCF_000270185.1 of Melissococcus plutonius ATCC 35311. Classification (NCBI taxonomy): domain Bacteria; kingdom Bacillati; phylum Bacillota; class Bacilli; order Lactobacillales; family Enterococcaceae; genus Melissococcus; species Melissococcus plutonius. Next base: position 1,519,372 of record NC_015516.1, on the reverse strand, counting down.
GTTATTTGTTATAATTTTATGCCTATTTTTGATTGGGTAAAGTCAGATTTAGATTATAAATTACCAGATGGCTCTTCTACATTAGCATTTATTAATAAAGATATTCCGAACAATCCAAATGATATTATTAAAAAGGTAGAACAATCTAGTAGTGATTTTTCTTTACCTGGTTGGGAACCTGAGCGGCTAACACATGTCAAAGAATTGTTTGAAGCCTATAAAAATGTGGATGAGACAAAACTACGAGAGAATCTTGCCTACTTCTTAAAAGCGATTATTCCGACTTGTGAAAAAGTTGGAATAAAGATGGCTATTCATCCAGATGATCCCCCTTACTCAATTTTTGGATTGCCAAGAATTATTAAAAATAGAGAGGATTTGGATTGGTTATGTAATATTATTGATAGCCCATCTAATGGGATTACTTTGTGCACAGGTAGTATTTCAGAAGATCCAGCAAATAATGTTTATGAAATTCTAGCAGAATTTTGTCGTCGTGATTGTATCCCTTTTGCTCATGTACGTAATATTAAATTTATTCAAGGCAAAGACTTTTATGAAGCACCCCATAAATCTGAATATGGTTCTTTAGATATGTATAAAATTCTTAAAACGATGTATGATAATCATTTTGATGGCTTTATTCGTCCAGATCATGGTCGTATGATTTGGGGAGAAACTGGGCGTCCAGGTTATGGCTTATACGATAGTGCAATGGGAGCAGCCTATTTAAATGGACTTTGGGAAGCAATTGAAAAAGAAAATACAAACTGAAAATAAAGTAACTAAAGTGAATATTTTTTAATTAAATAAAAAAGTGGTTGAGAAATCAAAATAAACTTCCTCTTTGTTTTAATTGTTCATTCTTTATCAATGAATACAGATACTAGTTGAGCTAATATAGGAAATTGATCAAAATAGCTGCCTTCATTTTGATCAATTTATATTTATTAATTTACGCCTGTTTTGGTTCATTTATAAAGAAATGAAATCGTTTTATTTAAATAGCAAAAGGAAAAAAGACCTATTTATCTATAATTTTTAATTAAAGAAGTACAACAATTAATGTTTTAACATAGATTCATTTAAAAACAAAGAGTTTATAAAATAAAATGAGCAATGTATTAGCCTAACACAAAAATAAAAGAGCAATATCTTATAAAGTTCAATAATTATTTTTGTTATTTAATGAGAATATGATGAATAGAAATATTTCTTATATTTTTTAGTAATTTATATTATTTACATAATATTTTTATGATAAATATATAAAGGTTGAACAATTAAAATAGAATCAAAAATCAATAGTTAAATCAAAAAATAATCAATAATCAACAAATAAAAAGTAAATTTCATTTAAAACAATATAGTAAAACTAAATTTTTTAAATAATAGAGTTTATTATTTTAATTTTCAACTATAGTAAGTAATTAAAAAATTAATTGAGAATTATTATAAATGCCTGTATTGATAGATGTAATCGATAAAAAGATACCGCTTTCTATTTTATGTTATAGAAAAAATTAATTTTTTAATCTAATTTATTGCTCATTTATTTAATAATAAAAATGATTAAGATGGGAGAAAAGAGATGAATAAAAAGGGAAATTGGGTATATCTTCCTAAAAAGGTAACTGTAAGTCGAGGTATTTGTTATGGATTGACAGACTTAATGGGCGGAGGTTGGAACAATATTGTTTCCGGTGTCATCTTTGCCTTTGTCATGAGCCAGGGAATTAGTCCAGCCTTTGCTGGAGCAATTACTGGGATTGGACGAATTGTTGATGCTGTATTTTCTTTATTTTTTGGTGAGATTACAGATGGTTTTTATCGTACAAAACTGGGACGACGCTTTGGTCGTCGTCATTTCTTTATTTTATTAGGTGGTATTTTATTTGCAATTTTATTTCCATTATTTTGGTTAAAATCAGATGATTGGCATTATTATTTGCTTATTTACGTAGCAATTGAAGTAGTCATTGCTATGATTTTGATTCCTTGGGAAATGCTACCAACTGAAATGACAGATGATTATAATCTAAGAACTGTACTATCAGGTTCTAGAATGTTTATTTCAGCTACTGGAACAGCTATCGTTTTTCTAGTTTTAGCTTCATTGAAACATATGCAAAATCCAAATGCTTATTTAATTACCGGTATTATTTGGACTATTATCTTTGTTGTCGCTATTTTTGTTTCTTATAGAACAACATGGGAACGTCCATTAACGCCTGCTTTTATTACAGAATTGGAAGATCATCCAAGACTGTCTTTTTCTCAATTTTTAAAACAGACAACAAAAGATTATTTTTCAACATTTAAAAATAAAGTGTTTCGTCAACATCTAGCTATCTACCTATTATCATTTACAGGAAAAGACTTTTATTCAACCCTATTGCCAACATTTATTGTTTGTTGTATGCAGGGAATAAAAGATGATGTTCCTTGGACGCTTCAAGCACTATCGATATTTGGAATTTTTGCCACTATCATAGCTGCTAAATTAATGATTACTCATGGACCACGTTTCCTATTTTCTATCAGTTACATTACTATCATTTTGACAATGATTGGTTATCTTTTGACTTGGGCATTACCAATTAAAAATGTTTTTTGGTTGCTAATCATTCTTTCTATTTTCTACCAATGCGCGCGAGCAATTTTGGAATTTATTCCATGGAATATTTTCCCATTTATTCCAGATGTTGATCACGTAATGACACGTGGCGATCGAGCTGGAATTTATGCAGCGGTAATGACTTTCTTTAGAAAATCAACAGGTGCTTTAGCCTCATGGATTGCTGGTATTTTATTGGCAGAAATTGGATTTGATTCAAAGACAATGACAAATTTTCTAAATACGCCTCATGTTATTCAAGCAAAGATTGCTTTAATTTTCTTTACAGGTCCAGTTTTATTAATTTGTTTAGCTTTCATCTTATCTTTAACATTTAAGTTAAATCGTCAAACACATGAGATTTTAAAAGAAGAGATTAATCGTTTAGAGACAGGTGGCTTAAAATCTGATGTTACACCAGAAGCGAAAAAGGTAGTTGAAGAATTAACTGGTCATTCTTATCAGGATGCTTGGCCAGAACATCCCTAAATTGAATCTTTGATAATAAGGCGCTTTAATAACAATACTTATATTAACAAAACGAACCTATTTAATATGTATTAAATAGGTTCATTTTTTATTAATCAACGAAAATAGACAAGCTAACAATTAATGAATAATTACGAGAAAGTAATTTTTAAAAAATTTAAAAGGAACTAGCAATTGACAAATACAGGTGGAAAGAATAAGCGATTAATACTAATTGATTAGGAATAAATCACTCTTTATTTTTTATAAAAATAACTTTCTGATTGACTAAATAAACTTGCTTAACAGAATAGCCAAAGGCCTGCCAAGCAAGTGAAAAAGAATGATTTTGTTTTGTCCACCAAGCCGTATAGGTTTTAGCCAATTCTGGTAAAGTGTGGCCACGTTGCATTGTTTTTTCAATCGAAGTAAACGATAATGTCACTTTGTTAGTATTTTTCAATAAATTTGGAATTATTTGATAATCATCCATATCATTTAACCTTTTATTTGGAATAATTCTATTATACGAACATACATTCCAATTTCAAGTCTATTTAAAAAAATTAAAAATAATCACTAAAATAGGCTTCTTGATCGGGAATAATTCCTTCTAATTTGTATAGGGTATCCTTATCAGTTTTCAAACGTTCAATTCTAGATAGGTAAGAAGGTCTTCGATAATTCATTAATAAACAGGTGAGTGTTTGAATGTCTAAATAAATTGGTTTTCCAATCGGCTCTTTCGAAATTGTCAACTGCTCGTTTTCATCCCAAGTTAAACTGAAAGTGCCATTGTTCCATTCGGCAATAGGATCTTCAATGATAAAATGAAAGGATTCAGTTGAACGAAGAAAGGGATAGGAAATTAAAAATTTTTCTACATCAACAATACGTGCCATAAAATAAGGTTCAATCGTTTCTTTGATTTGGCTATCTTCCAAAAGAAAAGCTAATGGCTCATTTTTATAGGTATCCCCAATTACCCAATAAATCATTGAAAAATGGGCAACAATAAAGTTCCATAAACCATTTCTAGCTTCTTGATTTAAATAAAACATTTCTTTTACATGAAAAATCTCTTCTGCAACCCAGTAAAAAAGAACACCCAGTGGCTCACCGTCTGCATTATAGTAAACAGCTGCAACTCGTTCTTCTTCATTTTCAAAACGCCAATATTCTTCCCAATTAAATGCACTACGGATCAAAGCGCCATGATTTTCTCTAGCAAACTTAGCATAAACGGTTAAAACATCGTCATGATCAACAGGAACACGTTCAACAGAGCCAGGAACATCTGCTGTTTTGGTAAGTTGTGTATCCCTAATTTTAAAAGTCAATTTATCTGACATAATTTCCCAACCTTTACGCCTATAGTAAGGAATGCTATAAGGATAAAGATAAGAAATCCATTGTTTATTTTTACGCATAGTTTCTAAGGCAAGATGAATTAGGTCTTTCATTAAACCATGATTGGCATATTCTGGGTAAGTACCCACTCCAGTAATACCGCCCATCTGATACAGCGTTCCATGGATGTTTACTTCACAGGGATAAATAGCAATTTGAGAAATCAATTGGCCATCATGAAACCAACCAAATACTTTTGATTGATTTAAAATCGGTTGTTTTGATTTAATTAGTTCACGCTTGTTCTCAAAACCACTCTCTTCTAAATCTGCTTCAGTAAATTGAAATACATAGCTTAATAGTTCATTGAATTGATCCACCTCGTCTTCAGCGACCGGTTTCAATTCTAAGCTCTCACGTATATCTTTTGCCATTCTTTCATCTCCAATTTTTAATTTTACTCTTTTAGTATACCAAAAGGGTTGTTATTCTGTTATTCTTTTGCAATTTTAATAGAATTTTTTAATTTTATTCCCAAAGTAAAAAGGCTTTAAAACTTTAAAATTCCTTGCTATAATGAAAATGCCTAGAAAAGAAATGAGGAAACTAATGAACATTGATGAAATGAAACAACGACAAGAAAAAATTCGGAATTTTTCAATCATTGCACATATTGATCATGGAAAGTCAACATTAGCTGATCGAATTTTAGAACAAACAAATACTGTTACTAATCGTGAAATGCAAGATCAGCTACTGGATTCTATGGAACTTGAAAGAGAACGTGGCATTACTATTAAATTAAATGCAGTTGAACTTCACTATACAGCTGATGACAATGAAACATATATCTTTCATTTAATTGACACTCCAGGACATGTCGATTTTACTTATGAAGTATCAAGGAGTTTAGCTGCTTGTGAAGGTGCTGTTTTAGTAGTTGATGCAGCGCAAGGAATTGAAGCGCAGACACTTGCAAATGTTTATCTGGCATTAGATAATGACTTGGAGATTTTACCTGTCATTAATAAGATAGATTTGCCAGCAGCTGATCCTGAGCGTGTTAGAAAAGAAATAGAAGAAGTTATTGGTATTGATGCCAGTGAAGCAGTATTGGCAAGTGCCAAAACAGGAAAAGGAATTGACGAACTTCTAAGCCAAATCGTTGAATATATTCCTGCACCACAAGGAAATTTGGAAGCTCCTTTAAAAGCATTAATTTTTGATTCTGTTTATGATAGCTATCGAGGAGTTGTACTAAATGTTCGTATTGTAGAGGGTGTAGTTAAACCAGGAGATAAAATCCAGCTAATGAGTAATGGAAAAACGTTTGATGTAACAGAAGTGGGTGTCTTTTCTCCAAAAGCTATTTCACGAGATTATTTGATGGTAGGGGATGTGGGCTATATTACTGCAGCAATTAAGACTGTGCAAGATACCCGTGTTGGTGATACAGTCACATTGGCTGAAAATCCTGCCCAGGAAGCATTACCGGGCTATCGGAAATTAAATCCCATGGTCTATTGTGGTCTATACCCAATTGATACTTCACGTTATAACGATTTACGTGAAGCCCTAGAAAAATTACAGTTAAACGATGCAGCATTACAGTTTGAACAGGAAACATCACAAGCTTTAGGATTTGGATTTCGATGTGGCTTTTTAGGTCTACTGCATATGGATGTTATCCAGGAACGGTTAGGAAGAGAATTTAACCTTGAACTTATTACGACTGCACCATCGGTTATTTATCATATAAATAAAACAGATGGAACGACAGATAGTATTGATAATCCAACAGAATTTCCTGATCCTGTGATGATTGAATCTGTAGAAGAACCTTACGTAAAAGCACAAATTATGGTACCCAATGAATATGTAGGTGCTGTAATGGAACTTTCACAACGAAAACGTGGTGAGTTCATCACCATGGATTATTTAGATGATTATCGAGTGAATGTTGTTTATGAACTGCCTCTATCAGAAATTGTTTTTGACTTCTTTGATAAATTAAAATCAAGTACTAAGGGATATGCCTCACTTGATTATGAATTGAATGGTTATAAGATAAGTAAATTAGTGAAAATGGATATTTTATTGAATACAGAAAAGGTGGACGCCTTAAGCTTTATTGTTCATCGTGATTTTGCCTATGAACGAGGAAAGACCATAGTTGGAAAATTAAAGAAATTAATTCCTAGACAGCAGTTTGAAGTACCTATTCAGGCTGCCATTGGACAAAAAATTGTAGCACGTTCTGACATAAAAGCTTTGCGAAAAAATGTTTTAGCCAAGTGTTATGGTGGAGATGTATCACGTAAACGAAAATTATTAGAGAAACAAAAAGAAGGAAAGAAGCGCATGAAACAAATTGGTAGTGTAGAGGTACCACAAGAAGCCTTTATGGCGGTACTTAAGATGGATGAAGATGAACCTAAGAAATAAGATTTTAACTATGTTATAAGAATACTCGTTAAGAGAGGTATTCTTATAACATATTTTGTTTAAAAAATTAAAATATTTAAAGATAATCAAATTAGTTATGAAATTTTCATTCATATGTCATCTATTGGTTACCTAATTTTGAATGATTTAGGTGAATCATTTACCAGTTTACTTTGTATATTTTTAATAAAATTCACCATTAATAAATGGAGAAGAATTAACAAATATTTTCATTCTCTTTATAATAAAATTTTTTTAAATACAAAATCTAATTTTTTATAAATAAAGCAATAATTTTATCAATTTCTCTTGTTTTTATGGCACTTATACTGGTATTATGTTATCTGTATTGTTGTTAATTATTATTAAATTGTCACTAATAATTATATCAGATTCTTTATTCAGGAAAATATTATAGTATCATTTATTAATAAAGAATCTAAAAAATCAGAAAAATAAAAATCAATAAGTTATACATAATTTTATAATTATTGATTATAAAATTAGTTGATTATTAATCCTATATTGGAATGTGTTTAAAAGAAGGGAATTATTCTTAATGAAGAAGCGACAAAAAATTTTTCTTTTGTTTTTCTCAATTATTTTACTATTTATAGTTGTTGGTTCTACCTACTTTGCCTTGGCGAGTAATGATTTGAGAAAGACAGTTGATAATAGCTATGTGCCGATAAAAAAACATCATACAACAGTAAAGAATAAAGACAGTCAATCTTTTTTGATTATGGGACTTGATAATACAATTGAAAGAAAATTGGGAACGACACGCACAGATGCAATGATGGTTGTTACTGTTAATAATAAAACTAAAAAGGTCACTTTCTGTAGTTTACCAAGGGATAGCTTTGTGCAAATTGATGCGAAAAATTATCAAGGAATGCAACGAATTGAGGCTGCTTATACTTATGATGGACCAACAGCTTCTGTTAACACTGTTGAAAAATTATTAAATATTCCTATTGATCATTATTGTGTTTTTAATTTCTTGTCTTTTATAAAGTTTATTGATGCGATTGGTGGCATTGATGTAAATGTGAAACATTCATTTGATGGTGCAACAAAAGATGGTCCTGGCTCCATTCATTTTGATGAAGGAAAACAACACATCGATGGAACAAAAGCTCTTTCCTATGCTAGAGAACGACATAGCGATAATGATATTATGCGTGGATTTAGGCAACAAGAAATCATTCAAGCAGTTGCAAAGAAATTAAAATCTGGTCAGTCGATTACTAAGTTACTAAAAATTATTGATTCTATGGACAACAATATCCAAACAGATATTTCTTCTAATGAATTGGTTAGTTTGCTAGAAAATGGCTTTGGCTGGATGGGCTATCAAAGGCAGCAATTGACATTTGATTGGCGTACTTTTAGTAACGATGGACGTAGTATGGTTGAGTTATATTCAGATAGTGTTAAATATGTTAGCCATAGATTAAGAACTACTTTAAATTTAGAGAAAGCTGACGAACGAGATAAGCCTAATTATAAATTCCATACAAATGGTAATTATCTATATCAAAGTGATTATTCGGTTCAAGATGAAGCATCTGAAAATCAAGCAGATACAGCCATCAATGGCAAAACGTATGTTGGAAATCCCGGCAATACAGAAACCGGACCTTTACCTTCTGTCCATACAAAGAATGGTTTCATCAAATAGCTGAAATACAAATAAGAATTTTATCACAACAAAAGAAAGAGAATTAATCTAAACTTATTCCATTCTTTTACTGTTAATTATGGTAAATTTCATCGTCAGACAGCTAAATGAAGTAATTTGTTAAATTTTAATCATTAATCTAAGCAGTAATTTTTAAAATTACTGCTTTTTTTCTATTCAATAAATGGTTCTTATTTTTAATTTTTAAATAAAATTTACATTATTTAAACTATTTATGAAATAATTATGCTCTTTAAACAATTGACTTTGCTAAATATTTAGGTTATCCTAAAATTACAAATAAGAATGATTATCAATTATAGTTAGGTGGATAGAGAATGATTACAATAGAAAATCTACAGGTGACTTATGATCATAATCGGGTTGCTTTAGACGAAATTTCATTAAAAATTACTCTGGTATCATTGGTCCAAATGGTGCTGGCAAATCAACTTTTATAAAAGCGATGCTAAATATTGTTAATCATCAAGGCAAAGTAGTGATTGATGGTCAACCAGCTAAAAATAAATTAAAAAAAATAGCTTATGTTGAACAAAAAAGTAATATTGATTACACTTTTCCCATTAAGGTAAAAGAATGTGTTTCACTTGGAACGTATGCAAATTTAACTATTTTTCAAAGAGTAGGTAAAGAACAATGGCAAAAAGTTTCTGAAGCATTGGACATCCTAGGTGTTAAAGAATTTGAAAATAGGCAAATCAGTGCATTGTCTGGTGGACAATTTCAGCGTGTTCTGCTTGCACGTTGTTTAGTGAAAGATGCAGAATATATTTTTTTAGATGAACCTTTTGTCGGAATTGATTCAGTGAGTGAAAAAATAATCATGGAGACGCTTACTAATTTGAAAAAAAAGGTAAAACAATTTTGATTGTTCATCATGATTTGAATAAAGTAAAAAACTATTTTGATCAGTTGGTTATTTTAAATCAATACCTAATAGCATTTGGTAAAACAGAGACTATTTTCACTCAAGCAAATTTAAAAAAAGCTTATGGTGAAACTGTCTTTATTGGAGGAATGGAAGCATGATTCAAAATTTTGTGGATGGTCTTTATAATTATCACTTTTTACAGAATGCGCTAATAACTGCCATAGTTATCGGAATCGTATCAGGTGCTGTTGGTTGTTTTATTATCTTACGAGGTATGTCTTTAATGGGAGATGCTATCTCACATGCCGTATTGCCGGGTGTTGCAATTTCATTTATTTTAGGTATTAATTTTTTTATTGGTGCTATTCTTTTTGGACTTCTAGCTTCAATAATTATTACATATATTAGGGGAAATAGTGTCATCAAGGGAGATACAGCTATTGGGATTACATTTAGTTCTTTTTTGGCACTAGGAGTTATTTTGATTGGTGTTGCCAATAGTTCTACTGATCTTTTTCATATTCTTTTTGGGAATATTTTAGCCGTTCAAGATACAGATAAATGGATTACGATTGGTGTTTCTATTGTTGTTTTATTGTTGATATTTTTATTTTTCAAGGAATTGCTTATCACATCATTTGATCCCTTAATGGCAAAGGCGATGGGAATGAAGGTGAATTTTTATCATTATCTATTGATGATTTTACTTACATTGGTGGCTGTCACGGCGATGCAAAGTGTCGGAACTATTTTAATTGTCGCTATGCTTATTACACCCGCCTCAACAGCCTATCTATATACAAATAGCTTAAAAGTAATGATTTTTCTATCCGCTACCTTAGGAGCATTAGCTTCCATTATTGGATTATTTATTGGATATAGTTTTAATATCGCTGCTGGTTCGAGCATTGTTTTAACTTCAGCTGTATTTTTTGTAATTAGTTTCTTTGTTTCACCAAAACAACATTTTATCAGAAAAAAGGAGGAATATAAATGAACAGAAAAATAAAAAATTTATTGACAGCTTTTGGAATTTTGATTAGCTTGTTCGCTATGGGTGCTTGTTCAACGAGCAAGAGTGCTGACAACAATACAAAGAATGAAAAACTAAAAATAGTGACGACAAATTCTATTTTGGCGGATATCACAAAAAATATTGCTAAAGATAAAGTTGAATTGCATAGTATTGTGCCGGTTGGAAAAGATCCACATGAATATGAACCATTGCCAGAAGATGTTAAGAAAACTTCAAAAGCCGATCTAATCTTTTACAATGGGATTAACCTTGAAACAGGGGGCAATGCTTGGTTTACTAAATTAGTTAAAAATGCACAAAAAAAAGAAAATAAAGATTATTTTGTTGTTAGTAAGGGAGTAGACATCATCTATCTAGAAAAACAAGACGATGAAGGTGGAAAACAAGACCCACATGCTTGGTTAAACTTGGAAAATGGTATTATTTATGCTAAGAATATTGAAAAACAACTAGCTAAAAAAGATCCTAAAAATGAAGCTTTTTATAAAGAAAATTTAGATAAATATGTAGAAAAATTAGCCAGTTTAGATAAAGAAGCAAAAACAAAATTTGATGCAATTCCTAAGAAAAAGAAATTAATTGTTACAAGTGAAGGCTGTTTTAAGTATTTTTCTAAAGCCTATCATATACCTTCCTCTTATATTTGGGAGATTAATACAGAAGAAGAAGGAACGCCTGACCAAATTAGATTGTTAGTGGAGAAATTAAGAAAAAGTGAAGTACCTACACTTTTTGTAGAAAGCAGTGTGGATGATAGACCAATGAAGACTGTTTCAAAAGATACAGGCATCTCAATAAATAAGAACAAAATTTTTACTGATTCTATTGCTAAAAAAGGAAATGATAGAGATAGTTATTATTCTATGATGAAATGGAATCTAGATCAAATTGCAACTGGTCTTTCTAAATAGTTAGCAAATATATTAAAAATATATATGAAAAATTTGTATATATTTATCTATATTACAGATTATGTAATTCGTTTGTAATAAAAATTTTTCATGATAAAATGTCGTTTATTTTTAATTGAAAATGATAATATAACAAGTAAAATGGACAATAAAAAAATAAATAATAATCGATTAAATTAGAAACTTCTCTAGCTAGTTATCATTTATGGTTTCTGGATAAATTTAAATTTTAGCTAAATTAATGAATGAATTCTGAGTTATCTTGTAGAAATAACAATATATTTTTAGAATTTTTTAATAAATTAATAAATTAATAAAGACTTTTTAAAAAAAATTTAGTATAATAAAACTGTCAAGTAGGTATACTATTTTGGGGAAGATAGTGCATCGAACTTTATTAATTAAAAAGACCTAAAAGCAATAGTAAGATTGCTTTTAGGTCTTTTTTTATTGAAATAATCAATAATATCAGCTACCTCCTGCAAATTTTTCGTATGTATAACTTTTTTTGCGTATTTTATTTAAGAGGAGGAATAAGTATGGATATAAGACAAATTGCTCATGAAATTATTCAATGGGGAACTTTTAAGCAGATACAAGATATTTATATACTTCCTAAACAGGATAATTTTGAATTATTTTCACGTAAAAACCATAGTAGAAAATTAATAAAAAAAGTATCCATTGAAGAAGGAAATAAATTAATTGTTCATTTCAAGTTTGTTGGTGGTATGGATATTGGTGAAAAAAGAAAACCTCAGTTAGGCTCAGTTAGCTATACTGTGAATGGAGAAACACAGCGTTTACGCCTATCTTCTGTTGGTGATTATTATGGCAGAGAAAGTTTAGTTTTGCGTTTTTTGTATGCCACTGACAAACAAAAACAACATTTTTTATTGCCAAAACAAATAGAAATAATTAAAAATAATAGCCTAAATCGTGGATTATATTTATTTAGCGGACCAGTTGGTTCAGGAAAGACGACAATTATGTATCATCTAGCCAAGCAAAAACAAAATTTTCCCCAGTTAATTTGCATAGAAGATCCAGTTGAAATTGAAGAACCAAGTTTTTTACAATTACAAACAAATGAAAAGATTGATTTAACTTATGATGCGTTAATTAAATTATGCTTAAGGCATCGTCCAGACCTATTGATAATTGGTGAAATAAGAGATCAGCGAACAGCACAGGCTGCTATTCGGGCTGCTTTAACGGGACATACGGTTTTTGCTACCTTGCATGCTAGAAATATCTCTGGAGTTTACAATCGATTATTAGAACTTGGCATCCAAAAAGAATTATTAAGAGAATGCCTAAAAGGAATTATTTATCAACAATTATTACCTTGTAATCTCGGTGAAAAAGGAACAAAGGGAACAATAGATGAAGCAATTTTATTTGACTATACATTTCAAATCAATGGATATATGCAAAATCAATGGATAAGATATCTAAGAAAGGTTTGGGCCTATGGATTTATTTCAAAACAAACGTACCAAAAAGCAAAAACTGAATAAAAAACAACAACAGCAATTTGTTCACCTATTAGAAGGATTATTAACCAATGGATTTAGTTTAAAAGAAAGTTTTTATTTTATGGAAAAAGTCTCAATATTTAACAAGAAATTAACAAACAATCTATCCAATCAAATTGTTTTAGGGAAATCATTAGCAGATATATTTTTAGAATTAAATTTTGAGAAAATTACCATTATACAAATAAATTTTGCTCAAATGCATGGAAATTTAGCCAATACTTTAAAGCAAATTGATTTGCATATGCAGCATGTACAAAAATATCGAAATCATTTTTATAAAATACTAAGTTATCCTTTAATACTTTTTCTTTTTCTAATAATGATTTTAATAGGTATTCGTCAATTCATATTTCCTCAATTGCTAATAGAAAATCAATCTTCATTAACAATTCAATTTATTTACAATAGTCCTTATTTATTACTCGGTTTTTTACTAGTTATATTTAGTTTATATTTAGGTTTTAGAACCTATTTAAAAAGGAAAGATTTAATACAACAAGCAAATTTTTTAGGAAGAATGCCTATTTTAGGCATTTTTTATAAAGATTATTTATCCGCACTTTTTGCATTTGAATGGGGAAAATTATTCACACAGGGACTAGAAATTCGATCGGTTATTCAAATGATGAAACAGATGGATCAATATTCACTAGTAACAGAGTTAGCTAGAGAAATGGAAAAAGATTTAGAAAAAGGGATTCTTTTTCATCAACAATTACAGAATTATTCATTTTTTACTACAGAATTTTCAATCATTATTCAGCAAGGTGAAATTAAAGGCCATTTGGGAAAAGAACTAATTATTTACAGTGGGTTAATATGGAAACGATTTTTCAACCGTATTGAACGTTCCATTCAATGGGTTCAACCAATGATTTTTTTACTTATTGCTATCTTAATTATTAGTATTTATACTGCAATGCTTTTACCAATATATGGAAATATGGAGGAATTTTTATGAAAAAGCGATCTTGGCACAAAGGATTTACCTTATTGGAGATGTAGTATAGTAAATATGCTTATTGTACAAAACGCCACTCAATACCTATGGATTCCTCAGTGACTGTTATTTTCCTTATTAATTGTCTTACTAAAATCTTTTGTTTATCATAACTTAATTTTAACACGCTTGTTTTAAGGTCATTTAAAATGTCTATTGCTTGCTTAACCTCCAATTCGGGTTTGTTTGTTTCTGAGTTACCAATTTTTTCCTCGATTGCTTTTTGTTCATCTAAAATTTTTATTTCCCTTTTTTCCAAGGTATCTTTAGGTATGCTGTCATCAATATATAGATTAATTAATTTCTCCATTTGATTATCTAATTCGGTTAGTTCATTTTCCAAAGGTGTTATATCAAAATCTTGCGAATCGGGATTTTTATCTAAAATACTGTTAGTATTTATTCTTAATTTTTCTAGTTCCATTAATACATAATATTCTAAAGTTTCTTTTTTATAGTCTGGCGATGAGCACGATTCTGCTCTTTTTTGCGTCATATATTTTGTCTTTGATTTAGAATAACAGCGATAAATTTTTGTCCTCGTACCGTCCTTTTTTAAATTGTATTGCATTAGGCCTAGTGTAGCTCCACATATTCCGCATTTCACTAACCCAGAAATTAAAAGTATTTAGCCTGAAAAGGTCTAGGATTATTATTTTTTGCATATGCATCTTGCTGTCTAATTTTTAATTGTTCTTGTGTTTGATCAAAAATATCTTTAGACACAATAGCAGAGTGATTACCAGCAAACACTTGGTCTCTATATTTTGTGTAACCAGCATATGTGGGATTATCTAATATTTGTCTGATAGTCCTATAAGACCAAGGCACATCTTTAGCAATATGGCCTTCCTCGTTAAGTTTATATCTTAATTTTGTTATAGACATTCCAGCAAGATAGTCATAAAATATTTGTTTAACTATTTGAGCTTCAAGTTTATTTATTACATAGTTATTATCAATATATCTATAGCCAAAAGGTGCTCAATGCCAGCTCATTGCTTTCCCTGACTTTGCTCTTCCAAGCTTCCCCATTGTCATTCGTTCTTTAATTTGTTCTCGTTCTAATTGGGCAAAGACTGCTAATATTCCGATCATGGCTTTACCAAATGGAGTGGATGTATCAAAATTTTCATTCAGCGACACAAAAGCGGTTTGCTTTGATTCAAATATATCTTCTATCAAGTATAGTGTATCTTTTTGTGAGCGAGAGAGCCTATCCAATTTATAAACGAGTACTGTGTCTATACGATTGAGTTTGACATCTCGTATTAACTTTTGTAATCCTGGTCTCTCCATGTTAGAGCCGGTAAATCCTGGGTCTTTATAAACATTAGCTACATCCCATTCTTTAATTTCACAAAATTTTTTTAATTTGTCTATTTGTTCGTCTATTGAGTATCCTTCCTCTATCTGTTCATTGGTTGATACTCTTACATAAATTGCAGTTCGCATTATTTTCTCCTCTAGATAATATTCTATTTTGGAATATATGTTTGTTTTTTGTTTCAAAAAGAAAAGCCTGAAGGCTAATCTTTTATTTTTAGTTTTTCAATTCAGCAATTTCTATATTATCATTTGCTTTCTTCTTCAATATTTGTTGTTTCTTCAACTTT
This sequence comes from Melissococcus plutonius ATCC 35311, assembly GCF_000270185.1. Taxonomy (NCBI): domain Bacteria; kingdom Bacillati; phylum Bacillota; class Bacilli; order Lactobacillales; family Enterococcaceae; genus Melissococcus; species Melissococcus plutonius. The sequence continues at coordinate 1,503,812 of NC_015516.1, read as the reverse complement.
GACAGAAAAATTATCACTATTTTTTTGCATTAGAGTATAGACAGCTGCTAATATCAATAAAATGAATGATGGTAATGCAAGTAGCATTGTATAAACAAACAATGCACAGCCAATTATACCTAATATATGACCAATGATAGAAATACCTGCTTTTTTTGATTTAGAAATAGCAATAAGATGTAAAATAAGGCCAATACCAACCATGACATAAAAAAATGTTGCAGTACTTTGAGTTGCTCCACCTTTTCCCTTGAAAGATTCATTGAATGCTGAATCTATAACAACAAACCATGAAACAGCCACTAGTATTGCGTTTATGATATCAAATATCCCTGCCCATGTATTAATTTTTAATTTTCTTTTTTCATTTTCACTCTCTCCAATTATTTTTTATTTATATTATTGTAATTGTAATGATATATCATAATCATGATGTGTATTATCGTCATCTACATTGTCAGTATCATAATTTGCATTAAAACTTATTCTAAGATTTTTAAGTTGGTTAGCGTTCTCTAATTTTGATAATGGAGAGATTCCCCAGCCATCTCTATTAGTTCCCTTCATAAGATCACCGTCCCAACTATCAGTACTAAAAGAATCATCATCAATCTGTTCACCATAATTTGTTGAAATTTTAGCTTGTTGAGGATAAATAGAAATATCACGTTGAGAGTTATTAATAATATAATGTATAGCCACAAAACCACTATAGTTATCATCAGAATAAGAAGTCATGGGACTTGTTTTGATTACTGAAATTTTGTCAACCTTTACTTCGACACCTGCCCAATTGTTATCAGAGAAAGAAGTGTTATAGTCCTTTCTATTTTCAATAGTTACTTTTCCTCCGTTTTGTGTGTTACTAGTTAGTTTTCCGAAATCTTTGTCTTCTGATAATAAATTTTTTTCTTTTTTGTTTCTAATTGTTTTTTTGTATTCTCTACTTTTTTTACATTATTTGCATTATTAACATTGTTAGATGCATCTGCTTTTTTTTCACCTCCACAATCAGTTAATAGCAAGCAAAAAGCCAGTCCACCAAAAATACCGTAAATTACTTTTTTCACTTTTAATTCCTCCTAATATATGATAAAATATTTTTGCTATTGATATATTCTATAAATTAAGAGGAGGATCACTATCTGTGCTGCAAACCACAGATAGTGATTTTTTATATAATTACGTGTCCAATGACTTTGATAAATTGTGCATCCTTGATAACTTTATCTTCATACTTGGGATTTAATGATACTAATGTCATGCAATCATCATTGATATAAATCTTTTTAATAAATGCTTCACCATCTACAACGACAATTCCGATCGATCCACTAGGTAAATCAGTTGTTCGCTCAACAAATATCATTTCATGGTTTTTGAAGACAGGCTTCATTGAGTCCCCATTTACTGTTAATGCAAAATCAGCATTTTGAGGAATATCTTTTTTAGGTAATTGAATTGTTGTTTTATTTTCATTCCCATCTAAAAATTCGCCAGTTACAGCAGAAGCATGGCCATACCAGTCGAAAGAGGTGAGTGGATCGTTATTACTATTAAGTGGGATAACGTTAGATTGTTTTGCCTGTTTCTGACTCTCTAATTGTTCCTCGGCATAGTTGTAAACTTTTTTTTGCCTTAGTTGTTCTAACTCGTTATATATAGTAGTAATCGATTTTTTAGAGTTACTTGGGAAAAAGTCGTTGATGCTAATTTCGTATATTTCTGATAATTTAAAAAGCATGTCTTGATTAGCTTTCCGCTCTCCAGTTTCATATCTACTTATAGATTGTCTAGTAGTATTTAACATATCTGCAAGATCTTCTTGTGTGAGATTTCTCCGTTCCCTGTATTCTTTTATTTTATTTCCTATAAATTTAGATAAATCCATCATGTCACCTCTTTGAGTAAAGTATACCATGCTTGGCACCAAGATGGAACTATTTTCTTCTATTTTTCATAAAAATAATACTTTTAAAAATTTTTTATTTTTTTAGATGTTTTATCTTGCTTTGTAACCAATTCGGTGCTAATATATATTTGTAACCAAAAAGGTGCGGAAGGGAGTAGATGATTTGCAAATTAATTTATGGAATATCCGAAAAAATGAGCGAAAAATGACTCAACAAGAAATCGCTGATTATTTAGGGATTGCTGTACAAACGTATCGCTTGAAAGAAAATGGAAAATCAGAATTTACGCAAGATGAAATGTTTGCACTTTCTGAATTGTTTAACAAAAAAATTGAAGTTATTTTTTTGCCTAGACGGCACCAATTCGGTAATAAAAATAACGGTTTAATAGGAGGGAGAAAATGAATGAACTACAGATATTCAACTTTGAACAAAATGAAGTAAGAACAATTTTAGTGAATGATGAGCCTTATTTTATCGGTAAAGATGTAGCTAAAATTTTAGGCTACGAAAGAACAGATAACGCTGTTAGAAAACATGTAGAAGATGAAGATAGGCTGATGCATCAAATCAGTGCATCAGGTCAAAATAGAAATATGATTTTTATTAATGAGTCAGGTTTATATAGTCTGATCCTATCAAGCAAAATGCCAAATGCTAAAAAATTCAAGCGTTGGGTAACATCGGAAGTATTACCATCAATTCGAAAAAACGGAATGTACATGACAGATCAAAAGGCATATGACGTAGTAACTAACCCAAACTCGTTGGCTGATTTACTACAACAAGCAAGTGATCAGCTGAAACAAAAGGATTTAACTATACAGGAGCTAAAACCAAAAGCACTATTTGCTGATTCCGTCTCAGCTAGCCACACATCAATATTAGTCGGAGAGTTAGCCAAACTACTCAAGCAAAATGGTGTAGATATGGGGCAAAACAAGCTATTTGCTTGGCTAAGAGATAATGGCTATTTGATCAGACGTAAAGGCACAGATTACAACATGCCGACGCAACGATCAATGGAAATGGAATTGTTTGAGATCAAAGAAACGTCGATTAACCGTAGCAATGGGACTACTAGCATATCTAAAACACCAAAAGTTACAGGCAAAGGACAAGTTTATTTTGTTAACAAATTTTGCCGAGAAATAGCGTAGGGAGATGATAAAATGCCACGACAAACAAAAGCAATACAAAAATTTAAAGTAATAAACTACGATGCTAATAGCGATATTATACCAGATATATCTAAAGTAATATTGCCACCAGATTTAAGTTTGGCTGTCTACAACTTAATAATTGATGATCAAAGAGAAAAACGATTGGAGCAAGCAAATGAAAAAATTTAATATCACAATTGTATTTATCGCGCCTTTACTGATTTACACATTAGGTTTGATAGATAGTAACTATGCTTTAGTAGGAGTAATTATTTATACTGGGTGGATATATTTACAATTAGATATAGAAAACGATAAACATGAAAAACGAAAAAGCAAGCTAATGAAAGAGAGTTTAAATAAATGACATTAGAACAACACTTAAAACTAGCTAACCAAATGGCAAAAGAATGGCATAAAGCTAATGATCGACCATTACCAGTTAGAAAATCAATGCAACACATAGCAAAATACAAAAAAGCGACTAGCCTCGCCAAAGTTTAGTCGCATAGCAAAATATATTTACATGAGTATATCACAAAAGTAGGAGATGTGAAAATGAATGAGAAAGAGATTGAAGATTTAGATAGATATTTAACTACACCACCTGAATCAACATATCCCGCTGAAAGTGAGTCACCTGAATGGAGTTGTGACGATTTTGGGAATATTGTTTTTGAGAATGATTGGATATTTATTGCCTATTTTAAACATAAAAAGACTTTGAAAAAGTTTGTCACAAGCCAAGATGGCTTTATGACAGTATTAGATGAGTATGGACCAACTAACCTAATCACAGACAAACTAGAGGTCATCAGCGGTAAAGAGTGGTTAGCAATGCAGAAAGGGAATGACTGTTATGAATAATGAAGTTATGGAAAAATCAGTTGAATATGAAGTGAATGGGAACTCAGTCAAACTAACGCCTAACATGATTAAACAATTTATTACTAAAGGAAATGCAGATGTAACCGATCAAGAAGCCATAATGTTTATGAAATTAGCCGAACAACAACAATTAAATCCATTTTTAAATGAAGTGTATCTGATCAAATTTAAAGGAAAACCTGCGCAAAATATTGTAGCTAAAGAAGCTTTTATGAAACGAGCAGAAAAACACTCGGAATACGACGGCTTAGAAGCAGGAATCATTGTGCAACGTGGTGAAGAAATAAAAGAGTTGCCTGGAGCTGTTTGTTTACCAACAGATAACTTACTCGGTGGTTGGGCAAGAGTCTACAGGAAAGACCGCAAGAATCCGTTTTATGTACAGTTAGATTTTAAAGAATTTTCCAAAGGACAAGCAACATGGAACCAAATGCCTAAAAACATGATTAGAAAGACAGCGATTGTTAATGCGTTGAGAGAAGCTTTTCCCGAAGCATTAGGCGCCATGTATACAGAAGATGATGCAAGACTTGAGGAAGTAAAAACGGCTGAACCTATCAAAGAGAAGGCGGAAACAACACAGATACTTGAAAATAAGTTTAAAGAACTTAGCGAGAACGGACAAACTGAAGTAGGGGATGAACAAACGAATGAATCAACAGAACCTGAACCAACAGCTAAACAGGAGCAATTATTATAGTAGAGAAATGAACCAGCGATATATGTCAGTGAGTCAATACAAGGCGTTTAGAAAGTGTGAAGCGGCTACACTAGCGGAACTCAATGGAGATTGGCAAGACCCAAAAGATCAAACAGCTTTACTAGTCGGTAATTATGTGCACTCTTTTTTTGAGAGTCCAGCAGCACATCAAGAATTCAAAGAAGAGAACAAACAATCTATGTACAGTCAGAAAAAGCCTTATGGGTTATTAAAATCCTTTCAAGTTGCGGAGAATATGATTCAATCACTAGAGAGACAAGAAGCGTTTACCATGCTTTATACAGGCGAAAAAGAACACATCACCACAGACACACTTTATGGTGTCGAGTGGAAAGCCCGAATTGATTGTTTAAATAGCAAAGGTGGCTATTTTATAGATATCAAGACAACCGCAGACATGAGTAAGAAAGTTTGGAATAATCGATATAACCAACGAGTTAGCTGGATTGTTGATTATGGCTATTATTTACAATTGGCTGTTTATAAACAGTTATTGGAAAAGGAATTCAAGAAAGAATTTATCCCATATATCACAGCTGTATCAAAACAAGAGCCACCGATGGTTAAGTTTTATGAATTAGATCCCTATTTGATGGAATCTGAACTATTAGATTTAAAAAATAATATCGATAGAGTATAAAAAGTTAAATTAGGAATAGAAAAACCAAAAATGTGTAAACAAGCCAGTTGCACTTATTGTAGAGAATACATGCAAGTGAGAGATTTTAGCCAAACAGAGGAATAACAATGTTAAACAAACTAGTTAATACCTACTCAGCAGTAGTCAAATCACTAAAAGGACAAGAAATTATAGCCGAAATCAACGAACAAATAAATCTAGATCGACTAAAAACAATATATTTTGGCTACGAAGGCGACCGAGAAATCGAGATCAAGTTTATCGATCCACGCAGGTTTACTGCTGAGCAACGCAAGTTTTTATTTGCACTAATAGGCGATATTTACGCTTACACAGGCGAGCCGATTGAGAGCCTTAAAGATTACTTTTATCTAAAATATGAGGCTCTCACAGGCTCGGTGATCAGTCTAGCAGATGGCTCAGCAAGTACAATATCGGATGTCACATTATTAATAGATATTGTATTAGATTTTATATTTGAAAATCATATCCCGTTTAAGAGTGGCTATGAAATATTACCAGCAAACCAAGAGTATTACTTTTACAAATGTATTGTCACCAGGACTTGTTGCCTATGCGGTAAACCTAATGCAGATATTGACCATTTTAGCAAGGCACTCGGTAGACGCAGTAGACAAAAAATCGATCACACAGAATATGACTTTTTAGCACTATGTAGAGAGCATCACACAGAGAAACATCAAATTGGTCTACCTGAATTTAAAGCTAAATATCATGTACAAGGAATTACGCTAAATGAAGAAACTATAAAACGACTAAGAATAGGAGGGTAAAGCTTGTCAGAAATAAGTTGGATAAAGCTTAAAACAACAATGTTTGACGACGAAAAAATAAGGATTATCCAATCAATCCCAGAATCAGATGCAATATTAATTATTTGGATTAGATTGTTAGTGCTAGCTGGCAAAACAAATGATGATGGATTGATTTATATACAGCGAAATATGCCTTATACAGAAGAGATGCTAGCTACTTTATTTGATAAACAGGTAAACACTGTAAGACTCGCTTTAAAAACTTTGTCAGAATTTAACATGATTGATTTAAACAATGATGGACTGATTGCTATCAGCAATTGGGAAAAACATCAAAACATTGAGGGATTGGATAAAGTCAGAATCCAAAACAAGCTAAGAAAACAGAGACAACGCAAAAAACAAAAGAAATTAAGTGACGTCACGGGACAGTCACGGGACAGTCACGGGACAGTCACGGGACAGTCACGCAACAGAAGAAGATATAGATAAAGATAAAGATATAGATAAAGATATAGATATAGAGAATAAATCTCTTGAAGATCAACCAAAAACTAAAAAACAAACTAAATACACACGTCACCAATATGGAGAATACGAAAATGTCCTTTTATCAGACGAAGAGCTTAAAAAACTAAAAACAGAATTTCCAACAGACTGGGAAAATCGAATAGAGCGTGTATCAGAATACTGTGCCTCTCAAGGTAGGTCGTATAAAAATTACCTAGCTACCATTCGAAATTGGGCGAAACGAGATAAAAAACCACAGCAAAGTGGCTATAGGCAGCAATCAATTCGGCAAGAAATATTGCCTGATTGGGTAAACAATCCGCCAGAAGAAAAGAAATTATCCGAAGATAAGAAAGCAGAATTAGATAAGCAAATTGCTGATTTTTTAGCTAGAAAATAAAGACAAGGAGGATAACAATGTATATAGCGAAAGGCTTTGACACAGGTATTGTTTATGGCTGTAAGGAGACAAAAATAGAACTCATGCGAGCATTAAATAACGAGTATGGTTGGATAAAAAAAGAGAAAGAAACGGTAAGGGGATATGTATATCCAGAACCATTACAGGTTGAACAAGTGAGCGAAAATTACAAACCAATACAACTAAAAGGCATTAAAGAAGTCTGCCGATTGACAATAGATAGAGATTGGATAGAGAATTCTGAAACGGTAGCTAAAGTATAAAAGCTGATTGGACAAGCAGAAGATCAAACTAGACAAGAACAAAAGCTTCCACCACTTGAAGTATTAGATTTTGAAAAGTTTACAAGCGACAATTTTTTATATTTAAAACGCTTAGGCTACACAGTTAAAGAGATAAGAGCAGCTTGTGACGTATCCAGGAGCACGTTTGATTTATGGATTAAAGAAAATAAGCTCTCTCGGATATTTATTACCAAGAGCATGTTAGAAGCAATGTCTATAAACGAATCAGCGAAGCAATTGCCTTTTAAAGAAGAAATGGAGATGGTCAAATGATAAACAATGTTGTACTAGTTGGAAGATTAACAAAGGATCCTGATTTACGCTATACATCTGGTGATTCGGCAGTAGCAACGTTTACTTTAGCAGTCAATCGGAATTTCAAAAATCAAAACGGCGATCGAGAGGCTGATTTTGTTAATTGTGTTATTTGGCATAAGCCAGCTAAACATTAGCAAATTATGCTCGTAAGGGGACTTTGTTGGGTGTTGTAGGCAGAATTCAATCACGTTCCTATGAAAATCAACAAGGACAGCGCGTTTATGTAACTGAAGTTATTTGTGAGAATTTCCAACTACTCGAAAGTAGGAATATGCGAGAAGATATAAATAACCTAGCTGGAGACGTTTTAAATAGCAACGAGAGTAATAATACCCAAGCAGAGAATAAGCCCTTTAAAATACAAAATAATAGCCAAAATCAACAGCAATCATTTAAACATAATAATTTTAGCAATGGATCAACAATAAACCTAGATAGTGACGATTTGTCTTTTTAAACTAGCGAAGGAATAACATGCAAGCAGAAATCAAATTTATAGTGCCTGGTCAACCAGTGCCGCAAGGGAGGCCAAGATTTGCACGACGTGGCAACTTTGTACAAACCTATGACCCACAGCAAAGTGTCGATTATAAAAAGCTTGTCAAAGAGGTGGCTGAATTAAACAAGCCTGAGAGCTTGCTAGAGGGTGCTTTATCCGTCGAGATACAAATATATAAACAATCGCTTAAAAGCTTCTCAAAGCTAAAAAGAGACTTATTTGAGCGCAAAGAGCTGAGACCGATAACCAAACCAGACATTGATAATTATGCAAAAGGAATACTAGATGCCTTTAAAGGAGTGATCTGGGTCGATGATGGGCAAGTAGTTAGGCTAGTATGCGACAAGTTTTACTCAGTTAGTCCAAGAGCGGAAATATCTATCAAGCAATTTTAAATAAAAAAATAATCAATTAGGAGGAATATCATGAGCAAGGAAAAAGCGATTGAACTAGATTTATCAAAATTAGCCGAAGGAGCTATCAAGGAAAAATTAGATGGGAAGCTAAGCAAAATATTTAATAATATCCATGATCCTAATACAGACGCAGAAGCTAAAAGAGGGTTAACAATCAAACTAGAATTTAAGCCAGATGAAAACAGACAAGTTGTATCACTTAAAAGCGACATTACCCTTAAACTAGTTCCAGTGGAAGGCGTAGTAACAACTGTTTTAACTGGTAGAGACTTAAACACAGGTAAAGTTGAGGCGCGCGAATTAAAATCTGAAGCACCTGGCCAAACTTATATAGACATAGAAGATGGAAAACTCAAGACAGATACGGGAACTCCCATAGACGAATTTGAACAATCAAAACAAATTATAGACTTACAAAAGAGAGGATAACAAAAAATGACAATGACAAAAGAAGCAATCCAATATTTAGCAGAACAAGGAATTAAACCAGAAGAAAGACTAGTAAAAGTTGGTGATGGACGTTTGCTCGCATTTGACAGTAATGGCAAAGCAATAGAAATCTTGCCAAACATATTTAATGCCAAAGATCCATTGGAAATCAATACTTTGTCTGGTTTTGTCAAGTATGTTAGATCAAACCTTGATCGCAATGATCAAAAATTAATTGTACATGTAAAAAATGAAGCACAAGTATTTTTAAAAGGATTAATAAACACTGACGGTAGCCGCGAGATATTAGCTATAGCACAAGCAATTATACCTGGCTTTGAGTTTAATAGCTTTATGGGCATGGAGACATTTAACATAGCATTGCAATCTAAATTTGTGCCAAATAATGATCGTCATATTTTGTTACAAGTAGTCGGAAATGTCTCAGAAAAAGACGTTAAAAATACAGGATATGACGGAGTTATCCAAGCAGTAACAATTAACCAAGGTGTTGCCACAAAAGCAGATGTGAAAGTTCCTAATCCTGTTACATTAGCACCTTACCGCACATTTTTAGAAGTAGAACAACCAGAAAGCCAATTTATTTTTAGAATGACCAATGGACCTAGAGGAGCAATTTTCGAAGCTGATGGAGGTGCTTGGAGAAATGAAGCGATTGTCAATATCCGAGAATACCTCAAAGAAGAACTAGCAAAAGAAATCGAATCGAGAAGAATCACTATCTTAGCCTAGTTATGAACTTGTGGGGAGAAAACGAATTCTCTCCACAAGGATTTTATCAATTTTAATAAATTGGTATACCTATAAAATTTAAAGAGAAGGACATATAAAAATGGGAGTGAAAATAACTGTTACTTTAAAAAATGGTGGATATGTTACTGGTATTATATGTGATACCAAAGAAGCAAATTTGTGGATAGAAAATTATGTAAAGAAAGAAAAATATTGGATAACAGTTGGTGAATTTCCAAGGGGAACAATGATTCCAGTAAACAATATTTTGCTTATTAACTTTACCGAGGAGAATGAATAGATGAGTAAAGGCAGATTAATTATGCAAAACAAGCTGTGGGGGGAATTTGATTCTTATGAGGTAAGCGGAGAAGATGTGATTATTACTGGATATCGTAGTTATGGTGGCGTTCATACGATTAGGGTAGCTGAACCGAAAGAGAAGAGTATAAAGGTTAATGTAGATGAGTTAGTAAAACAAACGGTAAACAACCTAGATATTGTAGCAAGTCGGACAGAAATAGCTAAAGAAGTTACTGAAGAATTATCAAAAGCAATAAGGAGAACGCTATCCGATAAGGATTTCGATACATTTTGCTTAGAGGCTATTGCTAGAGCTTTAGCAAAAGACTATGTTGACTGCTTGAATGAAAGAAAGGAAGAGGAAGAGGAAGAAAATGAAATATAGAAAGAAACCAGTAGTAATAGAAGCATGGGAATTTACAAGACAGGCTTTAAAAGATAGCCAAAGTTGGGTGAGAAAATATCCTGAAGAAATTAAATTAGTTTCTCAATTTGTGGGAAAGACTATATATCTTGAAATTAAAACATTAGAAGGCACCATGACAGCTAGCGTTGGTGACTATATCATAAAAGGGGTGCAAGATGAGTTTTATCCATGCAAACCAGATATATTCGAGGCGACTTACGAGAGAGTAGAATGAGGAGGGTGCGTAATTGAGAACGTCAACATTTAATTACATCAAAGATATTCTAGCAGATTACTACAAAACAGATGAGTATATAAAAAAACGGGAAGAAGAATTAAGATATCCATATAAAGAAAGTGACCTTAATAGAGATATACAAGGTAAAGGCACTGTATCAGCGCCTACTGAAAGATTGATGATTACCATTGAACAAGACAAACGCTTAGCACAATTGGAACGAAATAAAAAAGTTATAGATGATACATTAGATAATTCTTGTAAAGACACTCAAATAATCATAAAAGAATTATATATGAAGAAGAGACAGCAATATACTTTAGAAGGGTTAGTGCAAAATCAATTAATTTTTTGTAGCAAGCGTACTGCTCAAAGATTGAGAACCAACTTTTTCAAAGAAATAGCAAGTGAACTAGGGCTTGAAATATAGATGGCATAGTATTGTCGCCAAATCACCTTGTCAATATGGTAAATTAGTAATATCAGATAGTATATAAACAGGAAATACTATGCAATTATTAATCTAGATCGCTTCGGCGGTCTTTTTATATATAAAATATATCTGTTAAATTCGCCGAATAAGTTATTATGATAGTGTACAAAAGTAGAAAGAAAGGCGACTTGATATGAAAAAATTGCAAGAAGAGTTAACTAATAAACAGAAAATTTGCTTAAAATTAGCTCTACGATTATTCCTATCACTTCCTTATAGAAAATGATAGTATGTATTTGGGGTGATGATTTTGAAATTAATATTTAAAAAAATTAGTTTAAGTCTTATATGGATTTGTTTAATAGCAATTATGATTTGGCAAAAAGATTATAATATCCCATTATTAGCAGGGATAGCAACAGTCATATTCTTAATTTGGACTATTAACATGTCGACTATTACAAATCTTTCTTTTGATTGGAATAAAAAGAAAATAGAAATGAATAGGATGTATGAAGAAACTAAAAAAACTGCGGATGAGGTTGAAGTAAATGCAACCACTTTTTCTAAGACTATTAAAGCGTTCTTGGCATTCAATTTAGTCGATCTTCAAACAAATGGGTGGCTATTAAATATTCCGTGGAGAGATGCAGCTAATTTTGTGAACGAAGCAATTGAATTAAAGAAAGTCTTGAATGAAGAGGATGAAGAAATTTCTTATCTTTTGCTAAAAAGCAAAGCTAAAGTAATCGAACTATTTAAAATGGATGCACGTGACTTTTTTCAGCAGATCATAAAGAATATGAAAAATACATTTCAAGTGGGTTTAAAGAAAAAGACGATACTATAATTTTTAATAGTGATAATGTTTTGATAGACTTTCAAAATTTATATGAATTAGGCTTAAAGGTAAGAGAAGAAAAACAATTAGCCTGGAAAAAGAATGTTGATGATTTGAAAATGTATTACGATAAAAACTTTAAGCAAAAATTGAGGTAGTATGATTACAAATCTTATTGTATAATATTTATGTAGAAAAGTGAAAAGATGGTGGCTAGTCTCTTGAATAAAGGGGTGATGCCTATGGTTATAGAAGTTACCCCTAGAAAGGATTAACAGTTGTCAGTATATGAAGCATTATCACTAATGATTGCTTTTGCAACATTAGTGTTGCTGATTATTGACGAAAAAAGACCAAAAAAATAACCATCTTATAACTTTAGCGAGTTAGATAGTTATTTTTAAACATTTAACGAGCCACCGTCTTTTTAACGGTTCTACAAGGGCGTGTTTCCAGCACGTCCTTTTTATTTATTATAGCATGCAAATAAAGAAATTCAAATATATTATTTATTGGGTGATTTTTATTTTGTGTATAACAATATAAGCCTTAGCAAATGCTAGGCTTTTTTATTTCTAAAAGAAAGGCGGTGGTCAGTTTGTGGAAGACTTAACACCAAAACAACAAGCATTTGCAGATGAATATATTATGAATGGTGGTAATGTTACACAAGCTGCCATCAAAGCAGGATATAGCAAAAAAACAGCTGCAGTTATAGGGTTTGAAAACCTTAAAAAACCTAAGATTATTAAATATATAAATAGTAAGATGAAACCAATTGAGAAAAAGCGACAATTTGGTGTCGAAGACGCGTTGAATGCTTTAATCGATATATTGCAAGGTAAGACTATGGAAGCACGTAGTAAACAAATAGATCATTTAAAAAATAATAAATTAGTGAAAGATATGACCTATAGTTATACTCCAGATTTGGAAAGTAGAATTAAAGCATTAGACTTATATTTTAAATATACGAGTCCTCTTTTACGTGCTCAAATTGATAAAACAGTTGCAGAAGCATCTATTGCTAAAAATGAGGCCCAAAAATTATCTGTTGGTGAGGATAAGATAAATTCAGCATTTGATGATGATATAGGGGGAGACCAATGAAAATGAAAATGACTGGATTGATTAATCCCCATTTTTATAAAATGTGACTAACGGACAAGCCTTACATCATTTGTAAAGGTGGTAGCGGCTCATTTAAATCATCGACCATTAGTTTAAAACTTGTAGCAATGTTAAAACCTTATATACAAGACAGAGAACGGGTAAGCATCATTTGTTTGAGAAAAAATGCTGCTTATTTAAGGGATTCTTGTTATCAGCAAATTAGTTGGGCGCTTAACGTATTAGATGTAGCAGAAGAATTTGAATTTAGAGTAAATCCAATGAAAATTGTGCATAAAATCACTGGTACAACCTTTTACTTTTATGGAGCAGATGATCCGCTTAAATTAAAATCCAACATTGTGGGAAATGTAATTGCTATTTGGTTTGAAGAAGTAGCAGAATTTAAGAGTGCTTAGGACTTAGACCAAATTTATCCTACATTTATCCGGCAAAAACCTAAAAAGGTGAAGAAACGTAAAGGAAAATATGATGAGGTAAAAATATTTCATTCTTACAATCCGCCAAGAAATCCTTATGATTGGGTAAATGAATGGGTAGAAAATAAAAAAGAAGATAGTAGTTTTTTTATTGATCATTCTACCTATTTAGATGATGAATTAGGGATCAATGATGAACAACAATTAAAATTGATAGAAAACTATAGAGCAAATGATGAAGATTATTATAAATGGCTTTATATGGGTGAAGTAATAGGATTAGGAACAAATGTTTATAACCTGGCTCATTTCCATCCGATATCATCAATCCAAAACGATGATTATATTGTGAATATTTATTTTGCAATGGATACCGGGCACCAGGTATCGGCGACAACCTGTAGTTGTTATGCTATTACTCGGAAAAAAATGTGATCTTGTTAGATACGTATTATTATAGTCCGGATGGTAAAACAAACAAAAAACCACCTAGTGAACTGTCGAAAGATATACATGATTTTGTGGAACGCCTACAAGGACAGTACGATAGATACGGTTATCGCTTTACAATGGATAGTGCAGAGGGAGCTCTGAGGAATCAATATTATAATGATTACGCACTATGGTGGCACCCGGTAAATAAAAGTAAAAAATCAACGATGATTGATCACATGCAAAGTCTCCTCGGCCAAGGACGTTTTTTTTATTTAGATTTGGACTCAAATAAAATATTTGTTGAGGAACACAAAACGTATCAATGGGACGAAAAAACTATACAATCAGATGACCCGAAAGTAATCAAAGTAGACGATCATACATGCGACCAATTTCAATATTTTGTGATGGATAATTTGAGAGACTTAGGGCTTAAATGGTAGATGGTAGGTGAAAAATATGCCTCTTTGGCAAACAATTAAGCAATGGCTTTCGAAGGCAGGCGATATAAATATGCAAGAAACTCTAGAACTAGCAAAAATAACCGATCATCCTAAAATTGGGATCGATACACAAGAATATATAAGAATCAACGAAAACATGAAGTACTATGCAAATATTTACCCAGATGTCCAATATAAAAATAGCTATGGGCAGGATAAAAGGCGATCGTTTAACCCCTTAAACTTAACCAAAACAGCTGCTCGACGCTTAGCAAGTATTATCTTTAACGAAAAATGTGAAGTGGTTTTAGATGTTGCCGAAGAGCAATCGATAGACAAAGAGACATTGGCAAAAGCTAATGAGTTTTTGCAATCTGTGTTGATAGACAACAACTTTTTCAATTTACTTGAACTGAACCTAGAAAAAGGAATTGCTCTTGGTGGCTTTGCAATGCGACCTTATATAGATGCAAAAGGCAAAATAAAAATATCTTGGATAAGAGCTGATCAGTTTTATCCGCTACAATCTAATACAAATGAAATTTCTGAGTGCGCCATTGCAACGAAAAAAACAATAACTATAGGAAATAAGCAATATTATTATACACTACTCGAATTTCATGAATGGGAAAATAATGCGTATATTATAGAAAATGAGCTGTACAAGTCAGAAAGCCCTGAAACAGTCGGGAAAAGAGTTCCATTGGCTGAAATCTATGATGATTTAGCTGATACTGTCAAGTTAACTGGATTACAGCGACCACTATTTACTTACTTTCGGACGCCAGGGGCAAACAACAAATCACTAGAAAGCCCATTAGGCATGGGAATTGTTGATAATTCACGAGAAATCCTTGATCAGATTAATCTGACACATGATCAATTTTCATGGGAAATACAAATGGGACAACGTAGAGTGATAGTCCCGGCTGAATGGCTCCGAGTGAATGAAAATGATCCTGCACGTCCAATGTTGTTTGACACTGCCCAAAATGTATTGATGGGTATGTATGGCGATTCCTCCCAGACAATCGGGATAAAGGATGTTACGACAGCTATCCGGACCGTACAGTATAAAGACGCCATTGATCATTGGATAAAAGAGTTTGAAGTCCAAATTGGCATGTCAACGGGATCTATGAGTTATGCAGATGATGGGCTTAAAACGGCAACGGAAGTTGTTTCGGATAATTCAATGACTTATCAAACACGCTCCAGCTATCTAACAATGCTCGAAAAAGCATTGGATGAATTAATACATGCGATATTTGAGCTTGCAGGGTATAAAGATCTATTTCCAGATAAACAGCCATCGTTTGAGCTGGTTGATGGTACTTACCAAGTATCTGTTCATTTTAACGATGGCCTTTTTGTTGATAAGAATAAACAGTTGGATGAAGATTTGAAAGTATCCTTAGCGGGTATGATGCCTAAAAAAGAATTCCTGAAGCGCAATTTCGGTTTGTCTGATGAATCAGCGGAAGAATGGTTGACCGCTCTAAAAGAAGAGCAGCAAGAAGAAAAAACGCCATCAAACCAACGAGAAGATGCGCTACTGTCAAGTGGTGATTGATCATGCTGACTCCAGAAGATATGCAAAATCAAGCAGATAAGATTAGTAATATTTATTCAGCTCTGGAAGATTCTATTTTTAAGCGAATTATTCAAGTGCTAAATAATTCTGGATATTCCGAAGTTAATCAAGAAAATGTCTTGCTTTGGCAGGTAGAACAGCTTAAAAAAATGGGCATGCTGAATAATCAAGTCATTGAATTGTTGGCAAATTAAACCAAAAAGAGCCAAAAGGAAATTGAACAACTTATCCAGAGTCACGGCTATACAATTGTTAATCAAGTCGACCAACAACTAGAAAAAATAATGCACAAAGAAGTACCTGTGACAAAAGAAATTGAAAACATGCTGGATTCCTTAGTCAATCAAACGTTCTTAGACTTGAATAATAATGTCAATCAAACACTCATCACAACAAATTATGGTGAAAATCGTGCTTCAAGAGTCTTTCAAGAGATCGTTAAAAAGAGCACTTTAGAAGTGTTAAGCGGACTTAAAACGCATGAAAAAGCAATCAGAGACAACGTCTATAAATGGGTAGATAATGGAATTAATTCCGCTTTTATCGATCGTGCAGGGCACGAGTGGAGCATGGAAGCATACACCCGCATGGTGATTAATACAACGAGCCACAGGACTTACAACGACTTAAGGTTGAAACGGATGAGTGACTTTGATTGTGTGACAGCTAGAATGAGCAGCCATGCTTGTGCTAGAAAAGCTTGTGCTTACATTCAAGGGCAAATAGTCAATGTCGTACCTATGAATGATGAGCGAGCCAATGATCATTATGACAGCATTTATAATCACGGATACGGCGAACCAGACGGCACACAGGGGATTAATTGCAAGAATATTCTTTACCCATCTTTACCTGGTGCAAATACAAATAATGAGTCGAAAATTGATCCAAAAGAAGCAATTAAAAATGGTGAAATACAACAGCAACAGAGGAAACTTGAACGAGATATACGATACAGGAAGAAAAGATTGCTAGCAGCTCAAGAGTTAGACGATGAAATTATGCAAAGCAAATGTAAAGCTGTTATTTTGGCTAAGCAAAAAACTTTACGTGAATTGATTAGTAGTCATGAGTTCTTGAATCGCGATTACAATCGAGAAAAAATACAATCAAGCTGAAAAAGCATTAGCAAAATTACTAGTGCTTTTTATTTTGCCCTGAACATGGCGTAAAACTGTTTGTCTATGTGAGGCAACCACGTAAAAAGCGTATAGAGGAGGAATCAACCATGGATTTTAAAGCATTTTTGTTAGAACAAGGAATATCAGATGAACAAGCAATTGCAGTTATTGATGGAATGGCTGAAAATAAGTTTTTTCTGGCTAGTGAAGAAAAGTTAGATGAACGCTATGAGAAGTTAAAACAACAAAAAACAGAGTTGCAAAATGATTTAACTGCTGCTAATACTCTCGTAGACGATCTTAAGAAATCTAGCAAGGATAGTCAAGGACTTCAAGACAAAATCTCTTCTTACAAAAATCAGATAGAAGAATTAAACCAGCAACGTGAACAAGATCGTAAAGAATCAGCTATTGAAATGGCTTTAAAAGAAAACAAAGCTAAAAATACTAAAGCAATTAAGGCATTAGTTGACTTATAAAAAGTTCAATTGTCGGGAAATGGGCTTGAAGGATTAGACGATCAGCTGGAAAAAATCAAAGAAACAGATGCTTACTTATTTGATCAGGAAGAAAAGCCTGAACCTACGAAACAAGTGTTATTTGAAGGAAATCCCAGTGGAACAAGTGATGGCAATGAATTAACTATGACACAAAGAATTGCCCAACGTATGGCGGGCAGAAATTAGGAGGAATTACAATGATTGTATTAGATCAAAAAGATTTACAAACGATTGATGAAGAATTTGCTGCTGACTCTCAACTGTGGCAACCATTACAAGGAGGAGCCAAATCTATATCCGCAGCTGATTTTGATGGCGTTAAAACAGTGCGTGTAAACAAAATGAGTGGCTTTGCAGATGCTGTTACTTACAAGCGCAATGAAGACAACGAGCGCAAAAATATTAGTATTGATAAAACACCTTATGAATTAAAACAAGAAGATTGGATTGGCTATGATCTAGACAAACTAGATATGTCAGAAAATGGCGCTTATACTGGACAAAATTTAGTCGAAGAACATCAAAGATTAATTACTATACCACACAAAGATAAATATATGGCACAAAAAATATTTGAAAATGCAGGGAAAAAAGTAACAGATACTATTGATGCTAAGAATGCTTTATCCGCTTATGATGATGCGGAAGAATATATGCTAGATAATGAAGTCCCAGGAGGATTTGTCATGTTTGCTTCTGCTGCCTATTACAAGGCATTGAAAAATGCGGATGGTGTCAGCAAAACATTTACCACAAATCAAATGCAAATCAATGGCATTGATCGACGAGTTGCACAGTTAGATGGTGGGGTCCCTATTTTAACTGTATCGAAAGATCGTATTCAAGGAATATCAATTCCAGACACAGTGAATTTCTTTTTGCTGCCTTTGTCTGCTGTTGCCCCAATCACAAAATACAACACAATTGACGTAATCACAGATGACACAGACAGAAACGGCTACCGAACCACTATTAAAGGGCTATCTTACTATGATATTGTCGTATTTGAGAATGCTAAAAAAGCTATTTATAGTGCTACAACACCTGCACCTAAACCTAAACCCTAAGATCGCCCGTTATGACTCGGGCGCGACTTATACAAATAAGAATATATATAGTTAGGTCGTGAGAAGATGTATCTAACATATGAAGAATATAAACAATTAGGCTTTTCAAAGCTGGATGAAAGTAGTTTTAGCGCAGTAGAAGCTTATGCAGAGCGCTACCTAGATATGATTACTACTGATTTTTACACAGTCCATGAATTAAATGAAGATACTTTTCTATATCGGAAAAAGTAATTTAAAGAAGCAATGGCTGTGCAATGTGACTATTTACATTTGGCTGGTGTATCTATCCAAGAAGCAATATCACAAGCACCTACATCTATTAGTATTGGGGGGACACATTTGGAATTGCCGAACTCTGTGTCTAGTACGGTTGGTAGTACAATGGTTTGCGTAGAAGCTTATCGCTTGCTATCTCGTACAGGTTTGCTATATAGAGGAGTTGGCAGCAAATGATCCCTAGGGTGTCACGTGCGTTTTGCAATCAGACAGTCACGCTTAAAAAAATTAAGCCAGACACTGACGAATGGAACCGGCCAACCTTTGAAGCGTCTATAACAATACAAAATGTCATTGTACAACCACAAACCATTTATTCTGGTAATAATAACGATCGCCAAATCATTGCAAATGCAGTGATTTATTTTTTTGCTGGCATATCTACACCTGATTGTGTTTTTACAAAGGATTCTATGGGATCTCTAATCACTTTTGAGGATAGTGAATATGTGATTAAAACAATTGTTGATAATAGTGATCCATTTTCCAATGAGCTGTATTCCTATGAACTGGAGGTGCTATAAATGGGTGTGAAAATCCATGTAGATACAAAAGAAGTCCAACAGATAGCAATGATGAAAAATATGAATCGCTCTGAATTTGCGTTGATTAATCAAGTGCACGCAGACATGAATTTATATGTGCCAAAAAAAGAAGGACACTTAAGAGATGATTCTTATGCGCAAGATATGAGTATTTACTATCCATTGTCTTACGCAAAAGCTCAGTTTTATGGTGGATTTACAACAAAAAATGGCAAAGAAGTCCATTTTACAAACTATACGACGCCAGGAACAGGAAAGCGCTGGGACTTAAAAGCGAAGGCTAATCACATAAGGGCATGGAAGCAAGCTTTTCTGAAAGGTGGGAATTGGTAATGGATTTGACAGAACGCTTAGTGGAAGCAATTAATGCAACGGATGGATTACCATTAGAATGTAAAATCGGATTTCTAACAAAAAAGAAATATTATGCCTTTATTCCTTGCCTGGTGGTCGGACAATCAATGAAGACTGGGCAGGAAATAAAGAGCGAGAAGGTATTTTTGAAGTTGGCTTTTGCACGAAAGATCAAAAACTAGCAGATCAAGTCCTATGGGAAATTGCTAATCAGATAGATATTATACAGGATAATCATATGTTGATTTCAGCTGATGATAGTTTCCAAGTGGAGACAATTGAACTAACAGGTACGCCATTTGTATCAGAACAGGATATACAAGGGTATAGTACCTATTTACTAAACATAAAAATTACTTATTTACAAAGGAGCAAAAGACAATGACACAATTAAAAAAACCGATGAACTATGAAACAACTATTAGCATTGATGTATTGGGAAATAAAACTTTAGATGATATAGAAAAAGCTCAATGGGCAAAACTGTGGGAAGGGATCAGCTCAATTACTCCTGCAGCGGGAGATACACAAACATCTAATTCTTACTGGTCTGATCAAGGATTAACCACCACTCTTGTTACTGGTAAAAAAGTTACTTTTTCCGTCAGTGGAAATCGTGTAATTGGTGATCCAGCGCAAGATTATATTGCATCTAAATTTTGGGATATTGGGGACGCGGTAGATACTCTAATTAAATGGGACAGCTTGGAAGGTACATCTATTGTAGCTAAGGCAACATTAACTACGATTTTACCATTTGGCGGAAATGCCAATGCTTTACCTACTTTTTCATTCCAACTAGAAGTAAATAGACAACCGAAAGTATTGAAAAATAAAGACAACGTGCAATATGACAATCCAGATATAAAATACAACACACAAGAAACATATGGAAATAACTAGGAGGGGTTACCATAAAAGCTGTAAAGGTAAATGCAGGAGATGAAATCAAAGCAGAACATGTCAATAATATCATTGATGATGTTGTAGCAACGGATGAAAAAATTAGTAGTATCCCAGCTGGTCCACAAGGACCTAAAGGAGATACAGGTGAAACAGGAGCAAAGGGTGTAGATGGATTAAGCGTTAAGGCATTAGAGCTAACAGAAGATACTGCTGGTAAAATAACTGGCGGTAAAATGACCTTAAGCGATAACAGTGTTATTGATGTAACTGTGACACAAACTAAATAAAGGAGTTATTAAAAGATGAGTGTTATTAATTTAGACCAACGTATTACTACAGAGAAAGTGTTTGTTATTGGCGGGAAAGAACGCCATGTGATGATAAATGATGATATGGTGAGCTTTGTGACTGAATCTACTGCTGCTGCTGCATCTATCCAGTATGACTTAAATAAAAAAGTAGAAGCTCTCGAAGAACTAGAAAAAACAGGAAAAGAACTAGACATCTATAAAGAAAGTAAGGCAGTGATTGAAGAAATGACAGAGTCACTGCGTGATGTTACTTGGAAATTTTTCGACTCCCTTTGTGGAGAGGGTACAGGCAGATAGCTCTATAACTATTACCATAAAAGCACACAAGCTATGCTTGCAGTTATGCAAGCTCGTCGAACAAGAAATGGATGTAGCTAAGAAAGAAAATAGAGAAAACAAACGAAAGAAATACCAAAAAAGCCGGTGATAAATCATGTTATCGTTAACTGAGCCTTTGCATGATGAATTAATTTACAAAGGACATCGACTTACTTTAGACTTATCTTTTGATGTTGTTTTATTATGGTTTGATTTGCTCGACAGCGACCTGACAGAAGGGGAAAAAATTCAACAAGGATTTGACAACGTCGTGCAATCAGCGGCGTTGTTTACTTTAGAAGAAAAAGCAGAAATTTTGCAACAGACAATGGATTATGTGTTAGAACCCACATACGGGCAAATGGAAGAAAATACTGTTTATAAGCAAACGCCGGTAGATAAAACACGTTTTTTTTCCTATTCTAAAGATGCAGAAGCTATTTATGCATCCTTTTATAAAGAATATAAGATAGATCTAGTCAAAGAAAGAGGAAAACTACATTATCTGAAATTTTCAGCACTATTAGATGGTTTGTCTGAGGAATCATATTTTAAACGAATTATAAAGATACGTAAGGCAAACCCGGCAGATTATGAAGGAGAAGATCTAACAGAATTAATTCAAGCACAACAATATTATGCACTGGATGAAAAGATTACTACAGCCAATCTAAACCAACAAATGGGGAACATGTTTGATTTAGTTTCCGTGAAAGCGAAAGAAGGTGAATAGATGGCAGCAGATAGTGTTATACAAATTGACTTATTATTAAATGGTAAAGAAGCTTTTTTATCTGATATCCAATTAATTAATGATTTGCTAAAAAAACTTGGCTTACAAACGGCTGATAAAATGGATGAAGCCTTCGAGCAACAAGCGAAAGGACTAAAACAAGAAGCCCATGAAACGAAAGAACAAGTAGATGATACATTTGCTAAGCCATCGAAAGCAAAGTTTGAAGCAGATACCAGGAATGTTGACGAAAAATTAACTAAGGAACAAGAAAAATTTGTTGAGTTTTCCAAGGATAAAAAAACTAAATTAGTCGCTTTAGCGGAAAAACAGGGCGTCCATCAATTTGAAACTATCTTGAAAGAACTACCTCACGAAAAGAAAGTAGAACTGAAAGCCAAATTAGAAAAAGGCGAATTTATTGACTTCAAGGAACTTTTAGCAAGTTTGCCTAAAGAGAAGAAAATAAAGCTTGAAGCAGATACCAAGAATGTTGAAGAAGCGACAAAAAGGGTATCCAAAGAAGCAAACGAAACTAAAGGACATTTTACTAATCTAAAAGACATTATAGCTGGAACGTTTGCTGGTGGACTAATTACCATGGGAGTGCAAAGCCTTGTTGGTGGATTGAAAAATGCAGACGCCGCTGGAATGGAATACAACAAAGAACAAGATACCATGAAAACAGTTTGGAAATCATTGACGGAAGAAACGCCTAAAGATGGTAAACAGCTAGTCGGTTTTATTAATGATGTATCCAATCATAGTATTTATGCATCAGATTCTGTTGATAGGATGGCACAATCCTTTTACCATGTACACGGTAACGCTGAAGAAACGAAAAGATGGACAACGAGTTTAGTTGCTTTAGGATCTACTTTACATATGACAGATGATCGAGTAGCTGAAGCAGGGGAAACATTTTCTAAAGTTATGGCAAGTGGTAAGGCTGGTGCTCAAGATATTTATATGATGATTAATCGATTTCCTATGTTTGGTGAAGCTTTACAAAAAGTTACCGGGAAAACGATGGAGCAATTGTATCAGTTGTCAGCTAAAGGAAAATTAACAAGTGCCGATTTCGGTAAGGCTATGGATTACTTAGGCAACAAATATAAAGATGGTACTAAAGAAGCCATGATATCTATGCAAGGCATGGGTATGTATATCTCAAAACGCTGGCAACAATTGTGGGGCGAAGCTGAGACTACAACCTTTAACTCTAGTAAGCGTATGTCTAAATCCTTAGAAAATCTCTTAAGTGATAAGCAGATAACAATTTATGCCACAGCCTTATCTACTGCTTTTACTGGTATCCTAGACTGGGTAACTAAAATTATGGACTATTTGGATAAACATAAGAAAACAATTTTAGATATCATAGGTAATATTAAAACGATTATCGGTATATTTGCAAGTACCGTTTGGTCAACGATTAAAGATATTGTTGGTGATATCGCTGGAGTTTTTGGTCAATTATCCGGTAATGCAGGTAAAAGTCAAGATCCGCTAAAAAATGTGGACAAAATTTTGAGTGAGATATCTAGTCACGCAGGAGCAATACAAGCATTAGCTAAAGTCTTGCTGGATCTATTTGCAATAAAAAAAGCATCTGATTTTGCTGGTGCCTTAAAAGATGTTGGTAAAAATTTAGGATTATTGCCTAATGAGGCTGGACAGCTTGGGTTGCTTGGTAAAGCTTTTGGTAAACTAAAGGATGGTGCAATTGTTGCAGCAAAAGCTATAAGTGGTAAGTTGTTAACAGCTTTTAAAATCTTAGGAGGTGTTTTAGTCGATAATCCTATACTTTTAATTGCAGGTATTATTATTGGTATTGGAGTTGCTTTTTACGAGGCATATAAACATATTAAACCATTTCGTGACGCTGTTGACCAAGTGGTTAAAAGTATTAAAAATTTTAGTGGTACCATAATCTAGGATGCTAAAAAAGCACTTGATTGGGTAAAAAATAATTGGAAAGAGATTGGAATGTTATTTGTTAACCCTATTGCAGGCATAGTTGCACTACTTTATAAAAATAATTCTGGGTTTAGAAAATGGGCTAATGATATTATTAAAAGCATTATAGATGGCTTAAAGTCTGGATGGACTAATATTACTGAATGGATAGGTAACGTCAAAAGAACTATATCTAAAGATATTAATAGCCTTCTAGCACCAATTGTTAAAGGAATTCAAGAATTTTCGAAGCCAATTATTAAAGTAATACAAAAAATTTGCAAAGATGTAGGTTTAATACTAGAGGTCGGTTTTTGGCTAATATGGGGACCCATTCGTTTGCTTGGGCAGCAAATAGAAAAAGGAATCAGGAAGCTTTGGAAATGGGTACAGCCTTATATATCTAAAGCAGTTAACACTGTTGGAGATATCATTGGTAAGTTAGTCGGAGTAATACAAGGCGTGTGGAATAATTTAAATAAAATCACGCAAAAGGCTCTAAATGTTTTTGGGAAGTATATAGTAGATCCAATAAAGTCGGCTACGAATAAAGCTCGCGATGCAATAGATTGGTTAAAAAATAGAACCATCGACATTTTTAATGTATTAAGTAAAGCAACAAAAAAGGTTTTTGATACCTTAAAACGTTACATTATTAATCCAATAAATGATGCAAAGAACAAAGTTATCTCTCTTGCCAAAAACATATGGGATAGTATAGTGAACCGTTTTGATTCTCTGTGTCAAGAGACTAGTAAAATTTGGCAGAAGATTAGGCCTATGATTATCACTCCTATAACTGATACATGGCATAAAGTTACAAAAGTAGTTGCAAATTTATTTGATGATGTTATAAAATGGTGGGATCGTTTAAAAGATGGGACCGTAAAAAAATGGGATCAAATGCTAAGCTATGTCACTGGTATACCTAAGAAAATGGGAGATGCGCTAAAGAATGGTGCTCATTGGGTTGGTGATGGAGCTAAGGCTATTGGTAATTATATGATTGGTAAAATTGGAGATGGTGTAAATGGCGTTATTGGTGGTATCGATTGGGTATTAGATAAAGTACATGCTCCTAAATCTGTCCGCTTACCAAAATGGAAGGTGCCACAGTTTGCCACTGGTGGCACTCATGGTGGTGGCTTAATGATGGTAAACGACGGAGAAGGTCCTGAGCTTATAAGGCATCCTAGCGGGAAAATGGAAATACCAAATGGCAAAAATGTTATTATGCATGCAGAACCAGGTACTCAGGTGCTTAATCACCAACAGACAAAAAATTTTGCACAATTGATAGGTATACCTATGTATGCTAATGGGATTGGTAACTTTTTCGGCGGTATATGGGATGGACTAAAAGATATAGGTGAGGATGTTGCAACTGCTGTTGCTCATCCGATTAAATTTGTAAAAAAAGCTATTGCTAAACATGTCAAACTTTCAGCTACTCATCCAGTTTTAGATATTGCAATCGGCGGAGTTAGGACAATGGCAGATGGGACAATGGATTGGATAAAAAAAGTCATTAGTAAATTTGGTAACAAACTATTGGACTTTGATGGTGTTGGAAAAATGAATGCTCCATCCGGTTCAGGCGTACAACGCTGGAAAGATTTAGTGATAAAAGCACTTAAAGCCAATGGACTATCAACTAGTGAGGCAATGGTTGCTAAAATACTACGACAAATTGCAACAGAATCCGGAGGCAACGAAAATGCTCGGCAACCTGGTACAGATCCAGACGGAGACGGAAGTGGTCCGGCTTTAGGACTGATGCAGACTAAGCGGAACACATTTAATGCGTACAAATTCCCTGGGCATGGCAATATTTTTAATGGCTATGATAGCTTATTAGAAGGATTAAAATATGCTAAAGCCCGTTATGGTAGTGATTTAAGCTTTTTGGGTCAAGGGCATGGATATGCTAACGGCGGTTGGGCAGATCGGCCAAGTATCTTTGGTGAGATAAAAAATGAGCCAGAAGTGGCCATCAATCCTAAACGTGGTACAGCAGATCACCTAATCGTGGAAGCTATACAAGCACGTGCGAAAGAAGCACCAACAAGTTTTAGTGGTAAGATGATGCACTTTGCAGCACAAGCGCAACAATCAAGATATCAAGCGGTTGGTGTACCTTACCAAGCGAATTACGCTCAGACTACTCAAATGGTAGGTCAGTCTACTCAAAATAATGGAGATATACATTTTAAAATAGCCTTAGATAATGGTGAAATTTTTAAGGCGCAGTATCCATTACACAGAGCTATGCAACAGCACGAAATCATACTAGAGCAAGCAAAAGGAGCTGGGATTTAATGGCAGATTCAGTAGTAATTGAGCGGCAGGATGGCACAACGTATACACTTGAGCAATTAGGCATGAGGGTTATTTCTTTTAATCCTCCAGGCCCTAATATACAGCACACTTTCCAATCGTTGGGAACTTACAAAAATCTGTGGACAGATATGCATGTGCAACGGCTCACTATCCCATTGATATTTGATGTATATGCCATAGACAACTATGACTATGAGTTGCAACGATTAAAAGTCTTGGAAATTTTTAGGAGTCACGAAGAATTTTATGTTTATACTACTCGCACTCCTTATCTAAGATGGCGTGTAGTCGCAGAAAGTTTTGCTTATCCACGAATGGCTAATTATTGGTTGGCAAATAATGTAAGTGTAAATCTCGTTTGTGCTACAGGTTATGCAGAGACAGTACAAACTACTTTAGATCCATTTACATTTGATCGTAATACATGGGGACTAGACTTAGGTGTAAATTTAGCAGATCCTCCACAGTACACATTTACAAATCAAAATAAAGTCACTTTTATCAATTTGGGTGCTATTCCATTATTGTGCGAGCAGCATCCAGTAATCATTAAATTTATCGGTAATGTCTCAAAACAATTGACTATAAAAAATGATACAACAAATCAAACATGGACACTTAACCGTAAACTAACAAAAAATGATCAGTTGATTATTAATGGTATGGTGCCTGTGGTTAATAATACGATGGTTTTTGAGCAATGTAATCATAGCTATCTAGATTATTCAATCGGGAAAAATCAAATCGAAATTAGTGGAGCAACAGACTTTTCAATTTCTTTTGAAACTAGGTTTTACTATTAGAGGTGAAAATATATGCTTGTTTTTGAAGACATCCTAGGAACTGTAGCTCCTGCCTACGTCGAAAATGTAGAAGAGGTCGAAACGTTAAATGAATTTGGACAATTAAATTTTACGATGCTTGACAGGAAAGAAAATAAACTGGCTTATCAATTGTTAGTACCAGGTACAAAAATAACAGTTCCTGAGAGTAACAATCATTACAAAATTAGTACAAATAACGGTGCAAGTATTGGTAAGTATAAGCAGCGGACAATTACTGCATTATCCATTGACCGTGATTTACATGCACATTATATAGATCAGGTGTTAAAAGGTAGTCAATCGTTAGAATCTTGTTTAAATTTCATACTTAAGGGCACAGGATTTACTTATACTCTGTATGATTCATACACCCATTATGCTTTTTCGGAGGACTTTGGAAATGGTTATGCAGATGAATTGTTAATGAGCCAATTAGCCAAAGATTCCAATTTTGATTTCCGTTTTATTAATAATCATATTAATATTTATAAAACTATTGGCCGAAAAAATCGCTTTTTATTTATTGATGGAGCAACCATTGCTAAAATTTCTGAGTCTACAGATTATACGACGATTACAACCCATATTAAAGGCAGTGGGAAACAAGATGATAAAGGGAAGCCTTTAGTAAGCGCTGAATATACTAGTCCTCAAGCCAAAGATTTTGGGATCATCGATGCTCAATTTATCCAAGATGATCGATTTACAGATCAAAAAAGTTTGTTAAATTATTTAAAAAGCCAAATACAAGATTATCCCAAGGTGCAATATACAGTTGAGAGTAGTACTTTTGATCAAGCAAATGCATGGCAAACAAAAAAATATCAGGTAGGGGATTACGGCTTTTTGAGGGATCGTCATGATGTGGATATGGAAGTACAAATTATTGGGATAACAAGTTACCCACAACAACCGCAGCAGGGTAAAAAACTAACTTTCGGCAATAAGCAGTTAAGTTTAGCACAAATAACGACTCAGTTACAAAAGGCAAAAGACTCAACAAAAAAATATCTAAATCAAATGGATGCAGAATTAGACAGTACTAAAAAAGATATCCAAAAGGCTGCAAAAGGAAATGTAACAGGAGAAGTAGTCAAGGAAAAATTAATCCAGTTGACTGCGCCAATAGATGTACCCTCTCTTTCATTGCAAACAGGAGATCCTTACTGGGTTATTACTACTGCAGAGGGTGTAAAAGGGCCGGAAAAAACGATTACAAAAATTGCTCCAACATATGATGTAGCAACTGAGGATAAAGAAGGATTATTAAGCAAAGAAGACAAAGCAAAATTAGATAAATTGGATTTAGATGATATAAAAAATAGATTAGAAAAAATAGAAAATCAGCTTAAAGAGGAAGAAAAATAATGACAAAATTAAACGAAAACTTGCCTCTTGGTCCTAGAGAAATGAGGAACACGTTAAACAACAATTTCCATTTGATCAACGAGGAATATGATTTTGTAAACAAAAAAGAACTGGAAAAGCTTGTAAAACAATATGCAGGTGAGGAAATAAATAAGTACAACGAAAAAATACAATATCAAATACAACATATCATTGTGCCACCTACTAATCACATAAACACAAAGGAAGTGAAAAAATATGGGCTATGATTTATATTTTGACTTAAATAAAAATCAAACAGAGCAACCCTCACAACAACTAATCACTGCTAGAGTTGGCGATGGTGGACTACGAGCAATAACAGTTAAAGTCACAGAAAATGGGATTGATAAAAATATTAGCGGTATGACACCAGTTTTTGAGGGACTGACCGCAGATGGTCATCATATTATAGACAAAGGAAACAGTCTTGTTTTAGACCCTCAAAGTGGTGTGTTTAGATATATTCCGCCAGAAGAGGTTTTTGCAGTAAAAGGCAATTACCAACAAGCCTTTTTTAAATTGATGCGAGGCGATCAAACAGACAGCACTCTGGAGTTTACAATTAATGTCATGGATAACAAGGTTGAGTTTGGCATTAACAGCAAGGATTATGTATCCGACTATCAATTGTTAGTACAACAATTACAGCAAGAGCACGACCGTGCAAAACAAGACTTAACAGACAGCTTTAATAAATATTTAAATGATCTGAAAAAAGTGAACCAAGATTACGCAGACTCGATATCCGCTGAGCAACAGTCATTAAAAGATTTAATCACAAAAACAGATGAGTTAAAAGCGCAGATTGCTGATTTAGATATTGTTAAAAATGTAGATTATAAAACTAAAATGGCTGAGATAGATGGGGTACTTGATAGTGCAGTGTACGTTAAGGAGGCTGATAAATAATGGATACTAAATTGTTAACAAACAAGAACGGTAATACATTTTACCCAAAAACGAATGTCAATGCTGTAGATGGGTTGGATACAAAATTAGATGGATTAGATTCAAAATTTAGCAACATTAATAGAGGCAATCAAGTGTGGGCTGGAGCTGTGTATTTATCTGACACACAGATAATTACGCCAAGTATTACGCTGGATAATTGCCCGATTGGATGGCTGGTGTTATATCAGCCCTATGATAGTATTGCTGGTAAAACGCAATCGTATGATTTTAACTATGGGATTATCCCAAAAACACATGCCAGGGATTTTAACGGTATCACGCTTGTCCATCATTTGGAAGTGCTAGATGGCACGGGATACAACAAATGTCTCTATGTAACTAATAAAACTATCAAGGGGCACCGGACGAACATGATAAAGTATGGCCATTATGTTACAACAAGAGTTTATGCAATTTAAAAAAGGAGGAAAAAGATTTATGAATGTATGGATCGAGAATCAGATAGGCTACCTTGATGGTTATTCTTTGATTGCGCAACCAGATTTAATAAAAATAACAGTAGACAAAGAGCCAACAGATTTTACCAATTGGCGTTGGGATGGTATAAATCTTATACATGATGCTGATAATGCGCCATTGCCAACACCACAACCACCTGACGATGTTGATTTATTAAAACAGCAAAATGCTAAGTTAGTTTTAACACAAACGAATATGCAGAAACAACTAACCGACACACAAACACAATCAACAAACATGCAAAAACAGTTAGACCAATCCAACAAAATGGTAGCCAAATTAATGTTAGAGATTGAGCAACTAAAAAAAGGAGACGATAAGCATGCAAACTAACTTTCCAACGGCAACAGACATCAAATTATATTACGATTGGAATTGCTATACCGATGAAGATATTAAGACCTATGTACAACTAGGCACGATTACACAAGACGACTACAAAATGATTACAGGTAAACCATTTAGCTAAGCTAGATGGTTTTTATTTTAGGAAGTTGGTGATAAAAATGCCAGAAGCAGAGGAAAAATGGCAATATGAAATTCTTGAACGCCTAGCGCGAATTGAAGAAAATACGAAAAATTTAGATACAGTATCTGAAAATGCTAGGACAGCATTAGCAAAATCAGAAGAAAATACTAGAGATATTGAAGAAATGAAAGAAAATCAAAAATGGACTTGGCGAACAGTTGTTGGCATTGGTGTATCTATTTTTGTTTATTTAGCTACTACTTACTTAGGGAGGAAATAGAATGAATAACAAAACGTTCGATTATTTAAAATGGATCGCTATTGTGGTGATCCCAGCACTAGGCACCTTTGTTGGTGTTGTTGGACAAGCATTTAATTGGTCACAAGCAAGTTTAGCAGTAACGATCATTGCGGCATTTGGTACATTTTTAGGAACCATCCTTGGTGTGTCACATGTCAATTATAAAAATAATTAAAAGTCATCTATAGTATGGAAAATCGTTATGGTCCTAATTCCTATGATTGTTCTAGCTCAGTGTATTATTCCTTAATTGCTGGTGGATTTTTGCCTGAACAAAATATTATTGGAAATACTGAAGGTTTGTTTGGTGATCTTGAAAGACATGGATGGCAACAATTAAAAGCAAGCAACGGCTATTTTGATACTCATAGGGGGGATATTTTTATCTGGGGTGACAGAGGATCAACAGCTGGCTCAGCTGGTCATACGGGCATCTTTGTTGATAATGATAACATCATTCATTGTAACTATGGCTATAACGGAATTACAGTGAACAATCATGATACAATTTGGGGATATAATGGAAAACCAACAATCAATATTTACCGCTATGGAGGTGGTACACCAACATCACCTAAACCTAATCCACCTGCAAATGATGTAGATTATATGAGAAAGTATGGACAGGTACGTTGGAATCAAAAAATAATTAAGGTAGATGACCATACTCGTTTTCAAGGCATACTACAAGTGATTAGCAATGAATTAAGTGGACTTACACCTTCCAATCATACAACAGACACTGAATGGCTTAATAATGGTGTACCTATGGCAGGTATTAGTTGGGCAGATGGCACGCCTAATAGTTCCACTGAGGGGAAAACCTTTCGCTTTGATCAAGATGTAATGAATATTGTTGATTATGATGTACCAAGTAATGGAATTGCTGTTATGGTAGCCGGTTATAAAGTTTGGGTAGATGCTACATTTGCTCGTAAAGCATAAGTTTTCTATTTGTAAAAATACGCATTTTTATAAATAGAAAGCAGGTTATTGCATTTTTGTATGAAAAATTGCGTGTTTTTATAAAATTGAAAGAAAATTATTGCTGGGTAATTTATACGAGTGAATTTATCTCTGAGTGAGATTATTTGGTTAAGTATGTATGGGAAAGAGCATTTGATTTATGGATAGGTAGATTGTACAATAAATATAGATAGAAAAATTTATTCGGGATGAAAACGCCTAGAAACATAGTGACATAAGCGCACATTAAAGAGGAGGTAGGTTAATTACTTTCTCCTTTTTATTTATATGAGATTATTCTATAGGATCGTTTTATAAGCTGTTTACCCCAGTGCCTCACAATCGTTGGCTAGCAATAGAAAAACTAATATAGTCTGGCAAAGGCTGCTATCAACAAAATAAAACCCATCTCTTTATGAGGTGGGATTTTGGTTAAATTTAAATAATATTTGGATTTTTAGTAAAGGTATCTCAGTATAATAAAGATAGAACTAGAAGTGATAAGATCAAATTTTAGGTAACATAATTTATATTCTTTGTCAATATCTTGACAAAGATAATATGATATATTAAGAGATAACTATAAAAGGAGGAAATTTTATGAGTACTCAAAAGTTATCAAGAGGTACTGATTATGAAACAAGTATTTATAATCAAAGACCTTATTTAGCTATATATGTAGCTGATTATATAATAGATTTGTGTGATCAAAAAGGCATTGAAATAAACAATTTAAAACTTCAAAAAATTATGTATTATTTACAAGCTAGGTATTTGATTGATACTGAGAAGCCTTTATTTGATGAAAATATTCAAAAATGGAGATATGGACCAGTCATCCCGTCTGTTTATCATGAGTATAAAGATAAAGGTGCAGCAAATATAGATAAAAAAGATATTGGATTTATTGTAAGGGATCCAAAAGAAAATGAGGTTGCAAATTTCCTAGGTTACTATTTTAAGGAAGAGTATACATCTGAAATGATTATAAAAGAAGACAGAGAAGTAATAGGAGAAGTAGTCAATGCTTTAAAAGATTATACAGGCTTTGATTTAGTAAAATTTACGCATGAACAAAGTATTTGGCATGAGTATAAAGATAAAATATATGCTGGTGTTAAAGAATTAGAATACACCAATAATGAAATAAAACAATATTTTAAAAAAAATACGAAAGAACGTATATGGAATGTTAGCTAAGCCAAGTAAAGAACTAATTGTTAATACACTATTCCAATCTCCTGAAAGCCTAGGAAGCAAAGTTAATTTGGAAGAGTTTTATGAGCAACTTTGTTATACGATAATAGAAATTTTTTCTACAAGTAATGGTACAATAGGAGGATTTCCTTATAGTGTGGTAACTGAATATGTATATAGTCATGAGGAGCATGAATCAGAATATAATGAAGTTGCATTGCATAATCTAGATGAATTAAAGAATTATTGTACTAATAAGAATGATGAAAAATTATAGTATCATTTGTCTTATTTAAAATTTTTAAAAATCCATATCCATCAAAAGCTCTTTTCAAAAAAAGATTCATTTATAAAAGGTTCATTAACTAAAATTGATGATCTAAGAGAATAACAAGTATTAATAGGTATTAAACCAATAAAATCCCATCTCATCAGGAGGTGGGATTTATTTTTATTGATTAACAGGGGCACTTGTGATTTTAGTCATGAGTGTCCAAGTCACTTTATTTGATAAATTTCAATATTTTTTATCAAATAGATTATTTTGTATTAAGCTTTCTATATATACTAAACAATTAATTTTCCCTATTTTTTTCAAAATAAAACTCCCTCAAAGGAGGGAGAATGATAAGTATATTTACTATCATTGATTGAAATGCTCATTGTTTTGCTTATTCTTTCTGTTTTAATTTTGTTATTTGTTCCAAATCTAGCAAAACAAAAAGAAACAATTGATCAAAAAGGAAATGAAGCAATTGTTAAAGTTATTGAAGCACAAATGGAATTATATGAATTAGACAAAAATGTAAAACCTTCTGCTGAACAATTATTAACGGAAAAATACATTACTAAAGATCAATATGAAAAATATCAAACAGCTAAAAAATGAAACAAAAAAAGATGCAATATTTAGGATTTACGCTTTTAGAATCTTTGATCGTTTTATTTATTACTAGTACATTATTAGCTTTTCCAACATTGATGATCAAAGCATGGCAAAAAAACCTAGCTGTCCATCAATTTTTCAATACATTTGAAAAGCGTTTAATTTTTACGCAACAAATGGCAATTTTGCATGATTATCCGACTTATATGAAACAACTGCTAAGATTTGAATCTAATAACAAACCAGTAGATAATCATTCGTACCATTTAAAATTACCAACTGTTTTGTTTGGTAGTGGTCCGGCTATTATCAAATTTAATAGTAAAACGGGAAACAATGGTCGATTATCTAAATATGTTTTTCGTTGGTTAGATAAAAAACAAGAAATTAGTTACCAATTTTAACTTGGGAGTGGGAGAATTGTCAAAAATAGAAAAGAAAAATAAGAAGCAATGTAATTGTGGCTATATATTTATTGAAAGTCTATTAAGCTTTATAGTTATGTGTGTAATTATTAGTACACTTCTTCAATCTACCTTATTTTTATTAAAAAAAGAAGAAGAACAAACAAAGCAGTTAGAACTTGCTCGTTTATTATATGAGGAAAGCCAGTTATTTTATGTAAATAATAAGGTAAAACATAAAACATTCAAATTAGGAGAAGAAAAATATAATATTCTATGGCAGATACAAGATAAAAAAACAAAAAAGCTACAAATAGATAATAATAAAAGGAATATAATTATTGAAAAAAATCCCCCTAGCACAAAAGGATTCGCCTTATTTGAATGTTTAATTGCATTGTTTATTTTATCTATCCTTTGTCTGCTTTTTACCTCGACAATTAAGTACGTAGAAACAAGCAATCAGCAATTATTAAACAAAAAAGAAAAAGAATGGCAAGTTTTTTTAATTCAGTTAGAAAATGAGTTAAAAGATTGTACGTATATTGAGTTATTT
Organism: Melissococcus plutonius ATCC 35311; assembly: GCF_000270185.1. Taxonomy (NCBI): domain Bacteria; kingdom Bacillati; phylum Bacillota; class Bacilli; order Lactobacillales; family Enterococcaceae; genus Melissococcus; species Melissococcus plutonius. The sequence continues at coordinate 1,468,982 of NC_015516.1, read as the reverse complement.
CCTAGTAAAGTTAAATTTAAAAACAATACAACAGAACATACTGTTTGGATAGAATATAAATCAAAAAACATAGTGAAAATTGATAATGGTGGGTACCAACCCTTACTTACAGGATTATCTTCAGCTACTTTTACGAGCAAATTACCACAGATAGAGATAAAAGGAAAGTTTTCTAATAAAAAGAAATACCAAGGCAGAATTCTTGTTAAGGAGGAGGAAAAATAAAGACAAAATGGCATAGAGGAAGTACTTTAATGACAGTATTACTTTTTTTTACATTATTTTCATTTTTATTAATGGTAACAATTGAAAATTCCAAATTATCTAGCCAATTTTCAAAATATTCAAGGGATTACTACCTTGCTCATACAATGATTCATTTTCTAATGATTGATTTGCAACAATATAAGTATAAACCAAAAGCAAAAGAAGAGATGAATTATTCTGAAGGGGTGCTTTTCTATCATTATTCTAATAATCAATTAGAGGTAGAAGTAAAACTTTTTCACTTACCTAAATTATATAAAAAAACAATCTATTATAATCAAAATAACAAATAATTTAAGACAAATTATAGAAGAATAAATATTCTTTTTTTATATTGAAAATACGAGGAAATAATAAGAAAAAGTTTTGTATCTGTTATAAATAATGAATGGAATGATCATATAAATGACTAATTATAATTTTTTGAATAGGAAAAATTTTAATTAATTCGATAAACGTTATCCAAATTTCAGAGAATCTAATAAAATTGATTGATTATTTTAATCTTTTTCGTTAAAATAGAACAGGTATTGAGGTTGTTATAGTTTGAAAGAGAAAGTAGAGGTGTTTGTTTGTCCACTAATAAAATAGAAGAAGCTTTTCAGTTAACAGAGAAAGCAATTAACTTATTGAAAAATGCTTTGAATGTTTCTTATTTAGATGCTTATATAGAAAATGGCGAAAATTTATTAGACAATTACCAAGCAGAAAATCTTACTGCTGAATTAACAGAAGAAACTAGGCAATCGTTAAATAAAATTTATCAGCAATTTAAAGCATTAGAATTAACTGCTGAAGAACTGCGTAAATTATCCCAACTAATTCTATTAAGAGGAATGAAAAGTGAACCATTACAGCCAAATCATCAACTAACACCAGATAGTATTGGTATTTTGTTCGTTTATCTATTAGAACAATTAGCTGATAAAACAAAACCACTAAAAATCTTAGATATCACCTCAGGAATGGGAAATTTATTGTTGACTGTTATACTTAATTTATTGTCTGTTGGATATACAGTTGAAGGCTTTGGTGTTGATAATGATGAAACATTACTAGAGGTTTCAGCTGTTACAAATGGAATAACTTCTGCACCTATTCAACTTTTCCATCAAGATGGACTACAAGAGCTTTTAATTGATCCTGTTGATATTGCAATGAGTGATTTGCCAATAGGATATTATCCTGATGATGAAAAAGCTAAACAATTTACAACTGCGTCGAAAACAGAACATAGTTATGCACATCATTTATTAATTGAACAGGCAATGCACTATGTAAAACCTGCTGGCTATGGCTTATTTTTGGTTCCTGCTAATATTTTTGATACTAAGCAAAGTCATTTATTAAAAAATTGGTTGCAAGAGAATGTTTACTTACAAGGAATGATTCAATTACCTGAAGAATTATTTCATAGTAAACAATCACAAAAAAGTATTCTATTCTTACAAAAACATGGAAATTCAGCACAACAAGCTGAAGAAATATTATTGGTTAGATTATCATCATTAAAAGAAATCAGTAATATTACAGAATTCTTTAAACAATTTGAAGCCTGGAAAACTTCAAATTTTAAATAAAATTATTATAGATAAAGAGGAGAAAAAAATGTCTAAAACAATTGCAATTAATGCAGGAAGTTCAAGTTTAAAATGGCAATTATATTCAATGCCAAGTGAGGAAGTTCTTGCTAAAGGGATCGTTGAAAGAATCGGATTGAAAGATTCAATTTTTACAATTAAATATGGTAATAATGAAAAATATGAAGAAGTTGTTGATATTAATGATCACAATATTGCAGTTAAAATGTTATTAGATAAATTGATTAAACTAAACATTTTGGCTTCCTATGATGAAATTACAGGTGTTGGTCATCGTGTCGTTGCAGGTGGAGAGTATTTTAAACACTCTGTTATTATTGATGACGATGTCCTAGAAAAAATCGAAGAACTAGCTGAACTAGCTCCTCTGCATAACCCAGCAAATATTATGGGAATCAAAGCATTTAAACAACTTTTACCAGATATTATCAGTGTAGCAGTTTTCGATACTTCTTTCCATACAACTATGCCAAAACATAACTATTTATATAGTATTCCAAAAGAATATTATGAAAAGTATTCTGCTCGTAAGTATGGTGCTCATGGAACAAGTCATCGCTATGTTTCTCAGCGTGCTGCAGAAATGTTGAATCGTCCAATTGAAGAATTAAAAATTATTACTTGTCATTTAGGTAATGGTGCTTCTATTACGGCTGTTGATGGTGGAAAATCAGTGGATACATCTATGGGATTCACACCATTAGCAGGTGTAACAATGGGAACTCGTTCTGGTGATATTGATGCATCTTTATTGCCTTATTTAATGGAAAAACTTAATCTAACAGATATTAAAGATATGATAGATATTTTGAATAAAAAATCTGGTTTATTGGGATTAACTGGTATTTCTAGTGATATGCGTGATTTAGAAGCAAATATGGATAAGGAAGAAGTACAAGTTGCTTATGAAATTTTTGCTGATCGTGTGCGTAAGTATATTGGTAGCTATATCACTGTTATGAACGGTGTTGATGCTATTGTCTTTACTGCTGGAATCGGTGAAAACGGCATGCATATTCGCAGCAAAATAATCAACAGTATGACTTGGTTCGGCTGTGAATTAGATGAAGAGAAAAATAATGTACGTGGTGAAGAAAGAGTTATTTCAACTGCGGGTTCAAAAATAAAAGTTCTATTAATACCAACAGATGAAGAATTAATGATTGCTCGTGATGTTGAGGAATTAAAGAATAAAAAATAAAATTATTGAGCTTAAAAGTGCAAATATTTAAAATAACAATACCTTTTATTAATCAAACTGATTAATAAAAGGTATTGTTATTTTCTCTTTAACTAATAAAATAAATAATTTTATACAAAGAAAAAATATCAAAAAGATTAAAAGTAGCGATTTTTATTAAATATCTATTTTGTAATAGAATAAATATAAATTATTATAATTATTTTGATGAATTGTTGGATTGGATATCAAATATCGATTCAATCGATTAAATGATTCAAAATCAATAATTATTATTTAAAATTATTTAGAAACGAGGGAAAATAATTTATTTTTAATTGATATCTTGATAATTATTTTGATAAATCATCTCATCTCTATCTTACATGAAAATACAGAAAACTGTCTTGTTAGGATAATTAAATTGAAATATTATTAGAAAAAAATAGAATACAATAAAAAAGCCAAACATTATTAAAGAAGGATAGGGAGTATTATTTTATTGGATTGATAGTGGAAAAAAGAGATGTGAAAATCATATTTTGTATTTTTTGATCCTCATTCAATGTTTTTTTATATCGGATTAAACACATCTCATCTCACCATTAAAAGTATTCCATGAATTATGATGGATAGATATTTTTAATTTTTGTAATTTTAATCTATTAAATTATAAAATTTAAGTATAGTAGATTGTTCTTAAAACAAATATTCAATTATTATAAAATAAAAATTATAAAGGCAAGAAAAGTAATTAGTTAGTTGGTTGGTTTATCCTTTGAAGATGCCTTATTTTCTAAATCGGTATGTACTATAAGAACATCGCAGGGAGCATTTCGGGTAACTGCTTCTGACACTGAGCCAATAAACAAGCGTTCAATTGCATTTAATCCTGTTGCACCTAGCATAATCAAATCAACTTCATATTTTTGAGGTAATTCACGAGCAATCATGAGTTTTGGTGAACCATATTCGATAATTTTAAAGATATTTGTACAGCCTTGTTGCTTTGCTTCATTTTCATAATCACCTAAGATTTGTTCCGCCGTATTTTTCTCTTGTTCATCCATAAGCGTATCAACACCACTAAAAGGGGCATCAAAAGAAGAAACATTTACATAGGTGCGTATGTCGATAATGTGAACTAGTAATAATTGTGCTTTGTTACGTTTAGCAACATTAACTGCTTTTAAAAAAGCTAATCTCGCTTCATTAGATCCATCAATTGCTACCATAATTTTTTTATACTCTTGTAACATATAAAAAAACACTTCCTTTCAAAAACTCAATATTTAATTAATAATCTAATTGTAAAATAAAATTTTAAAAAAAGAAAATAAAAAAGAAAATTCGATTAAAGAATTTTCCTAGCGATATACATACTGAAAACTGTTGAAATTATTAAAAGAATGCAAATATAAAATAATGAAAAAATAAGTTGATTCGTTATTAAAATAATAATACCAATAGCAGCCATAAATAGATAACTGTAACCAAATAGATAGAAAGTTTTTTGGGTCTCATCTGTAGCATTCTTTTTTAGTAGAGCTAGAAAGATTTCTGTTTTTCTTAAGAGACAAAAACCAATAAACCCTAACAGAAGAATAATTAAAATTAATAAAAGGCGAATCATTTTTTTCCTCCATTAAAAATAGGTGAAAACAAATAGTAGTAATTTTATTTGTCTTCACCTATTTCTTTATTTAAATGATAAATTGAAATGTTATTCTTATTTATTTTAAAAGACAAAATGAAATATTTCCTCTAAAAACACAAATCCGTCGGTGCCGTTGTTCGTCTTGTTGTATTGATCCCGCAAATTAGCAGGTGGGCTCAACGACCTCAGCTTCGAACTACCAAGTGAAAAGGCATGTTACCGGCTTTGGTACAAGTCAGATCCCAAAGTATCAATAAAATGTTCGGTCAACACAGAAAAAGACAATACGCACATCACAGATTTGATGATTTTATCATAGCACATTAAAAACAAATCGGCAATAATCATACCTATATAATTTAAAGTTCTTCAGATTGCCACTGTTTAATCTGATTATATTGTTGTTGTAATGCTTGTTCATATCTACCAGTATTAATTGGTCTATAATAATGGACATTTTTTAAGGCATCAGGCAAATATTGTTGATTAATCCAAGCGTTCTTATAATGATGTGGGTATTTATAATTTGTACCTCTGCCTAGTTTTTTTGCCCCAGAATAGTGGGCATCTTTTAAATGAATGGGAACCTCTCCAGACTTTCCTTTTCGAATATCCGTTAATGCGTTATCGATAGCTGTTATACTTGAATTAGATTTTGGTGAAAGACAAAGATCAATTACCGAGTTTGCCAAGGGAATTCTTGCTTCTGGTAAGCCTAATTTTTCAGCGGCTTGTACAGCAGTTACAGCTCTCGCTGCAGCTGATGGATTACCAAGTCCAATATCTTCATAAGCGGTTACCATTAATCGACGACAAATAATTGGAAGATCTCCTGCTTCAATCAACCTACCTAAATAGTGAAGCGCTGCATCTACATCACTGCCACGAATAGATTTTTGAAACGCAGAAATCACATCATAATGAGCATCGCCATCTTTATCATGAGAGAGTGCCTTTTTTTGTATGCATTCTTCAATAATAGGTAGAGTAATTACTATTTTTTGTTCTTCATTTTTTTCAGTGGATTTAACGGCTAATTCTAATCCATTCAATGCACTTCTTAAATCACCGTTCGTACTTCTTGAAAGATGAACGAATGCTTCATCTTCTAGGACGACTGGATATTCACCAAGTCCTTGTTCTGTATTTTTTAAAGCATTGATTATAGCTTGCTTAATATCTTGTTCGGTTAATGGCTTTAATTCAAAGATTTGTAGGCGACTTCGAATAGCTGGATTAATAGAAATATAGGGATTTTCAGTTGTTGCACCAATTAAAATGATTTTACCACTTTCCAAATGTGGTAAAAGAAAATCTTGTTTAGTTTTGTCTAGACGATGAACTTCATCTAGTAATAAGATGACAGTTCCACTCATTTTTGCTTCATCAACAACGATCTGCAAATCTTTTTTTGTATCTGTAGCTGCATTAAGCATTCGAAATGCATAATTTGTTGAACCGGCAATAGCACTAGCAATGCTCGTTTTTCCGGTTCCTGGAGGACCATATAAAATCATAGAAGTAAGCATTTTTGTTTTTACCATTCGATAAATGATTTTATCCTTATCAACGAGTTGTTTTTGACCAACAACATCACTAAGTTGTTTTGGACGCATTCGATAAGCCAAGGGTTGTTGCATGTTTTGGCCTCCTTTACATTTCTTTGAATCTATTATACCATAAAGAACATGCATTCGCTTTTTGCCTTTTATCAAATTTAGATAGATAATAAATTAGATTTCATGTATGATAGGAATGATGAAATGAATAGGATACGCGAGATTTTTAAGAAAAAATCGACAGAAGAAATTGCGCAATTTTTACTAGGCATGTACTTAGAACATGAAACAGCTTCTGGGATTTTAGGTGGTTATATTGTAGATGTCGAAGCTTATTTAGGACCGGAAGATATGGCAGCACATAGTTTTGGTTTGAGAAAAACACCAAGACTTAAAACAATGTACGAAAAACCGGGAACAATTTACTTATATACAATGCATACGCATTTAATTCTTAATATGATTACACGTGAGGTAGGAATGCCACAAGGCGTAATGATCCGAGCAATTCAACCGATTAGTAGACTAGAACAAATGGAAATGAATCGTAAGGGCCAAAGGGGAAAAGAACTTACGAATGGGCCTGGAAAACTAGTAGCTGCATTAGGAATTACTAAAAATTTGTGTGGACAATCTATTTTTGAAAGTAAACTTAAAATTGTACCAGAAAAAAGAAATTATCCTAAAAAAATTGTTGCATTACCTAGAATTGGGATTCCTAATAAGGGTGCCTGGACAACAATGCCACTTCGATATATTGTTAGTGGCAATCCATATATTTCTAAACAAAAAAAATGTGACATAGATACACAAAATTTTGGCTGGCAAGGTGGAAATGAAACAGATGAAAAAAGAAACAATATTGACATATTTGGAACAACAACTAACCACCCAATTGGAAGATTATGACACTACTATTGAGTGGGATACGAAAAACCATGCAATTGTACTTGAATTTACTTTATTCGCTGAAAATTCAGTAGGAACTGATTGATGATAAGGAAGGAGTTTCTTCCGATGAGGCAATCATCGAATTTGAAGATGCTTTACTTTTTTATCATCCAGAGAAAACAAAGTTTGATCCAAATGATTATTTAACTACTATTCCCTATGAAGGAAAAAAAGGGATAAAAAAAGCAACGATTGAGGCTGTTGTTCTTTATTTGAAAGAAGTATTGTTAGATGGAGAAAGTGATTTAATGGACTTTTTGGCTGATGAAACAGTTGAAGTATTTGAATTGAATTGGTCTGAACAAAAATTTCAACGTATTGAAACTGAATGTAGTGCAAAGGAACAAGAAATTAGCTATTTACCTTATCCAAGTTATTGAGGAGGAAAATAATATGAAATGGGCAGAAATAAAGGTGGAAACAGCAAGTGAGGCAGTTGAAGCTATTTCAAATATTATGATGGAAGTTGGTGCGAGCGGTGTTGCGATTGAAGACGTGCTTGATATAGAGAATTTCCAAAAAGATAATTATGGAGAATTAATTGACAAGGCACAAGTGACTTCAATTGAAGAGGGTGCACTGGTTATGGCCTATTTTCCAGAAACAACTTTTCTTCCAGAAATTTTGCCGCTCATTAAAGAAAGTATTGCTAAACTTCCTTCCTTTGGATTGGCTATTGGTAAAAATCAGCTCACTATTAGTGAAGTCTTAGAAGAGGATTGGGCTACTGCTTGGAAAAAATATTATCATCCTGTTCGGATAACGCGTTTTTTAACTATTGTACCGAGTTGGGAAAATTATCATATTCAGTCAGAGAATGAACAAATTATCCGTCTGGATCCAGGAATGGCATTTGGAACAGGGACACATCCAACAACCCAATTAACTTTACAGGCAATGGAAGCACATTTACGTGGTGGTGAGACTTTAATCGATGTGGGAACCGGTTCTGGCGTTTTAAGTATTGCAGGGAAATATTTAGGTGCCAAAAAAATCTATGCTTATGATTTAGATGAGGTAGCTGTCACGGCTGCAAAAGAGAATATTCAATTAAATCATCTGGAAAAAGACATCGAGATAACGACCAATAATTTATTAACAGATATTTCTATTCAGGCAGAGATGATTGTTGCTAATATTTTGGCTGATATTATTGTTCTGATGTTAAAAGATGCATGGAATTTGCTGAAAACAAATGGAACATTGATTATTTCTGGTATTATTGAAGATAAAAAAGAAATGATTTTAGCAGAAATTCGTGAAACAGAATTTGTTATTGATCAAATTTTACAGCAAAATGATTGGTATGCATTTGTTTTAAAAAAAGTGGAGGAAGAATAATATGCAACGCTATTTTTTAGAAGAAGACTACCAACCAATAGAAGTATATCAGGTAGCCGGTGAACATTATCATCATATTGTTCATGTCATGCGAATGGTCCCGTCAGCAAAATGCTATTTGGTATTTAATAACAATATTGCAATATTAGCTGAAATTATTGAAATTACTAGTTCAACTGTCTTGTTCAGGGAATTAGAAAAGGAAATAATGCAAAAAGAGTTGCCCATTGCTGTTACTGTTGCTTGTAGTTATCCTAAAGGCGATAAATTAGAATGGATTATTCAAAAAGGAACAGAATTAGGAACTCATCAATTTTTAGGTTTTCCATCTGAAAATTCGATCATTAAATGGGAAGAAAAAAAAGAGTAGCAAAAACAAAACGGTTAAATAAAATAGCATTAGAAGCTGCAGAACAATCCCATAGACAATGGTTGCCTTCTGTTAAATTATTAAAGACAGGAAAAGAATTAGTTGCACTTTTTCAAAATTACGATCAAGTTATTGTTGCTTATGAGGAATCTGCCAAACAAGGAGATACCCACTCGCTTGTAAAAAGTTTTACAAGTTTGGATAAGAATAAAAAAAATAAAATTTTAGCAATTTTTGGACCTGAAGGTGGTTTTTCTCCTAAGGAAATTACGATATTTAAACAAGCTGGTGCAACTTTATGTGGCTTAGGACCAAGAATTTTGAGGGCAGAAACAGCTCCACTTTATTTTTTAAGTGCACTAAGTTACCAACAAGAATTGCTTGCTTGTAACTTAGTGGATTAACGATTTAGATTGATAAATTTTCTCAAAGATGTTAGGTTTTTGTGAAGAATTGAAAATTTATCAAAAAATAGGTATAATGATTATGTTAGAAGTACTGCTATTTTAAGTAGTGCTTTTCTTTTTGATTATGCAAGGGAGATATTGATAGATTTTATATATACAGTAAGAATATAGTTTTTCCTATAAAGGGAGTTGAGTAGATGCCAAAAGAAGTAATAATGACAGGGACACAAGTAATGCAAATTGTTTCAGAATACATGGGATCTGAGCATGTTGCTTTGGTAAAAAAGGCGTTAGATTATGCTAGTCAAGCACATGAGGGACAAATAAGAAAATCAGGAGAACCCTATATTATTCATCCAATTCAAGTTGCCGGTATTCTAGCAGACTTACATATGGATCCGTATACAGTTGCAACTGGTTTTTTACATGATGTAGTTGAAGATACAGAGATTACTTTGGATGATTTGAAAGATGAATTTGGTGAAAGTATTGCTGTGTTGGTTGATGGTGTAACCAAATTAGGTAAAATTAAATACAAATCACATGAAGAACAGCTAGCTGAAAATCATCGTAAAATGTTACTGGCTATGGCACAAGACTTGCGAGTTATTCTGGTAAAATTGGCTGATCGATTGCATAATATGCGAACATTAAAATATTTAAGAGAAGATAAACAAAGACGAATTGCAAAGGAAACATTAGAAATCTATGCACCATTGGCACATAGATTAGGAATTAGTCGAGTGAAATGGGAATTAGAAGATACCGCATTACGCTATATTAATCCTAATCAATATTATCGTATTGTTCATCTGATGCAAAGTAAACGAATAGAAAGAGAATCCTACATTGCACAAGCAGTAGATGAAATTTGTTATGTGACAAATGAATTGGGGATTTCTGCTGAAATTTATGGTCGACCTAAGCATATTTATTCTATTTATCGAAAAATGAAAGATCAAAAAAAACAATTTAATGAAATTTATGATCTCTTAGCGATTCGGGTCATCATTGATTCAATCAAGGATTGTTATGCAGTACTAGGCGCTATTCATACTAAGTGGATGCCTATGCCTGGTCGTTTTAAAGATTACATTGCCATGCCAAAAACCAACATGTATCAATCAATTCATACAACGGTCATTGGACCAATGGGCAATCCGATAGAAATTCAAATTCGAACACGTGAAATGCATAAAATTGCTGAATTTGGGGTAGCTGCTCATTGGGCATATAAGGAAGGCAAAGCGGATAGGTTAAAATCCAATGATCTATCTAAACAACTGGACTGGTTTAGAGAAATTGTTGAATTACAAGATGAAAGTTACAATGCTTCTGAATTTATGGAAAGCGTTAAGGGAGATATTTTTAGTGATAAGGTGTATGTTTTTACACCAAATGGGGAAGTTTCTGAATTGCCCAAGGGATCAGGACCTCTGGACTTTGCTTATAATATTCATACGGAAATTGGAAATAAAACAACAGGTGCCAAGGTAAATGGCAAAATAGTTCAGCTGGATTATCCACTAAAAAATGGTGATATTATCGAAGTACTAACTTCTGCTAATTCATTTGGACCTAGTCGTGATTGGCTTAAATTAGTTAAAACGAGTAAAGCAAAAAATCGGATTAAACGCTTTTTCAAAGTCCAGGATCGTGAAGAAAATGTCGTTAAAGGACAAGAAGCTTTAGCTAAATACCTATCTGATAATGGATTTAATACAAAAGAATATTTAGCAAAAGATAAAATGAATGAACTGCTTGAGAAGATGAACTTGCATTCTGAGGATGATTTGTTTGCAGCGATTGGATATGGTGAAATAAGTGCACGTATTGTTGGTAATCGTTTAACTGAAAAAGAGAGAAAGGAACAAGAAAAAGAACGTCAAAAGCAGGAAGCAGAAGAGCTAATTAATCAGCCATTAAAAAAGGAAAATGAAACATTAAAAATTCATCATGAAGATGGCATTGTTATTCAGGGAATCGATAATTTACTAGTACGTATTAGTCATTGCTGTAATCCAGTGCCAGGTGATAAAATCATTGGATATATTACAAAGGGAAGAGGTGTTTCTGTCCATCGTTTAGACTGTCCAAATGTTCAAAATCAAGAAAAAATTGCTAAACGAATGATTGAAGTGGAGTGGGAAGATGTTGAAAATACAAATAAAACACATGAATATGATGCTAATCTTGAAATCATTGGTTTTAATCGCTTAGGATTATTAAATGATGTTTTGCAAATTATTAATTCAGTTACGAAAAATTTGGTCAGCATTGAAGCAAGACCAACAAAAAATAAAATGACTATGATTCATATTACGATCAAAATAAACAGTCTTTCTCACTTACATAAAATCGTGGATAAGATAAAAACTGTTCCAGATGTTTATAGCGTGAGAAGAATTAATCGATAGAGAGAAAGGCGACAAAATGAAAGTTGTTATTCAAAGAGTAAATAAAGCAAATGTAACCATTGATGATACCATTGTAGGAAAAATTGATAAAGGATTATTAATTTTGGTTGGTATCCATGAAGAAGATACGTTAGATGATGTTGCCTATCTTGTAAAGAAAATTAGTCAACTACGTATATTTGAAGATAAGCATGGTAAATTAAATTTAGATATTCATGAGATAAATGGAAGTATTTTAAGTGTTTCTCAATTTACCTTATATGCAAATACCAAAAAAGGTAAACGCCCAAGCTTTGTTTCAGCAGCAAATCCGGACAAGGCACTTTTATTGTATAATACGTTTAATCAACAATTAGCCGATCTTGGCATTCAGGTAGCTACTGGGAAATTTGGGCAAGACATGCAGGTTACACTTGTCAATGATGGACCAATTACAATAGTTATTGACACGAAAGAAAAAAATTAAGGATCTATTTTTATAAAAATAATATTTTTTAAAATTATAACTAGTTTAGAAAAAACAAGGAATTCATTGATAAAAGTTTAATTTTTATATCTTTGAATTCCTTGTTTGTTTTCTATCTAAATATTGTATGAATTGATTATCTAGGCTTGAAATAATGAATCAATAAATTGGTATTCTTCATTAGAAAGTTGAACTGTTAGAGATTTTACATTGGCAAGAACTTGTTTTACTTTCTTGGCTCCAGGAATAACAACACTTATTGCTGGATTTTTAATATACCAAGCAAGTACAATTTCTGCAATGGTTGCTTGATGCTCGTCTGCAAGTTTTTTTAATTGATTGACAGTTGTGATAATTGCTCTAAAGCGTGCTCCTTGAAAATCAGGATTTTTACTACGCAAATCGTTTTTTGGAAAAGTAACTATCTCTGTGTACTTCCCTGTTAAAAGTCCAGAAGCCAATGGAAAATATGGAATAAATGACATTTGATTTTCTTTTAGATAAGGCATGATATCTTTTTCAGCATCACGATGAAGAAGATTGTACTGATTCTCAATAATATCTACATGGCCTTCTTGATTTGCTTCTTTTATTTGAGCTAGGTTGAAATTTGATAACCCAATTGCACGTATTTTGCCATTTTCTTTTAATCTTTGTAAGGCATCAATAGCTTCTACTTTGGGTGTAGTTTTATCTGGAAAATGAATATAGAAAATATCAATATAATCAGTCTTTAAACGTTTCAAAGCATGATCCACTGCCTGGGTAAGAAAGGTGGGAGAGTTATTAATTTTTCCGTCTGCTTTTGGATCTTGTGCTGCCTTCGTTGCAATGACAATTTTTTCGCGATTATATGACTGAATAACTTCACCAATTAACTCCTCAGAGCGTCCCATACCATAAGAAAAAGCGGTATCTAATAAATTAATTTGATTGTCCAATGCAGTTTGAAAAACCTTTTTTCCTTCCTCTTCATCTAGATTTGGAAAAAGGTTATGTCCACCCACTGCATTTGTACCCAATCCTAATGGTGTAGACATGACTTCTGAATGACCAATTTTAATCATTGCCATAGTGGTAATTCCTCCTTTATTTTTATAAATAAGTTTAAAATAAAAAAACAGAAAAGAAAAATCTCAAGATTACCAAACTAATGAGAGAATTCTTCTCATTAGTTTAGTAATTGTTCCTATTTCTAAAAATATGTTTATTATTATTTGTAATAATTAAGTTTTAAACTAATTTTCCATTATGACTTGAATTTATTTTATTTAGCAGTAGTATTAATAACATAACTAGATTATTATTATTCAATTAAGCAATTATTTATTTTATATTGGAATTATTTTAGCAACTCTTGAATATTTTTCTTTTCTAGTTAGTTATTGAGCAAAAAATAATGAATTCTCTTATTTATCATTGTTAATAAAGGAGCATGGTTATGGCAGAAGAAGTATTAAAAATAAAAGATATTCGAAAAAACTATGGAACTGGGCAAACAACCTTTGAAGCATTAAAGGGAATCAATTTTTCCATTCATCAAGGCGAATCGGTAGCAATTATCGGTAAAAGTGGTTCAGGGAAGTCTACCTTGATGCATATTTTAGCATTATTAGACCAACCAACAAGTGGAGAAATTTATTTATTTGGACAAGATATAAAAAATAAAAACGCAAAAGAGCTAAATAAAATTCGAAATAGAACATTTGGTTTTATTTTTCAACAATTTTTCATGAATCCTAAAGACACAGTATTAGAGAACGTAGTTCTTCCTTTAAAGATTGCTGGTATTTCTAGTAAGAAACGTAAAGAAATGGCGATGTCTGCGTTAGAGTCAGTTGAATTAGCAGGAAAAGCAAAAAATAAAGCAAATGATCTATCGGGGGGCAAAAACAACGTGTCTGTATTGCAAGAGCAATTGTGAATCAACCAGCGATTATTTTTGCAGATGAGCCGACAGGTAATTTAGATTCCACTACAAGTGAAAAAATCGAACAACTTTTATTCGATTTGAATAAGAAAAAAGGAAATACTTTAATTATTGTAACGCATGATCAAGAATTGGCAGATCGGTGTGATCGACAAATTCATATTAAAGATGGTTTAGTTGTTGGAGGTAAAGCATAATGAAGGTTATTGATATTATAAAAACAGCCAGTGCGAATCTTTGGCGAAATAAGGGAAGAACGATCCTAACGATTATTGCCATTTTTATTGGAGCCTTTACTATTTCAATGACCATTGGTGTAAATATTGGTGTAAATGATTATATTAATAAGCAGCTTCGAGATGTGGGTGGTAAAAATGAGTTAATTATTATGCCAAAAGTAAATACAACAGCGAATCTAAAAAATGAACCAAAAGAATATAAACCAGATCAGAAGAATGGTTCAGCCATGCAGAATGAGCAACTCACATCAAAAGACCTTAAGAAGATTCAGTCAGTTAAAAATATCAAAAAAGCTAAACCATTTCAAATGGTAAATACAAATTATATTCAAGGAGCAAAAAATAAGAAATATATCTTTTCAGCAATGCCTTCTAGTATTGTTAAGATTGATCTTGAGGCTGGAAGAGCATTAAAAACAAATGGAAAAGATTATGAAATCAATTTGGCTCCTGAATATGTGAAATCTTTAGGCTTTTCTTCTACCAAGAATGCCTTAAACAAAAAGGTTAAAATTGGTGTTCCGATTACAGCTACCGGACAAGAAAAGATTATTGAGGCGACAATTGTCGGAATTCGAAATACGAGTTTGATTCAAGCAGGACAATCCATTATCAATTCTTCCCTAACAAATAAGATCATTGAAATTAACGAGACTGGACTACCTAAAAATTTGAAAGGGAAATTCTCAAGTAGCTATGCAACAATGAAAAGTAATCTTTCCGACAAAGAAATAAATGATCTGAAAAACAAATTATCAGATAAAGGATATACGGCAATGACGGTTGATGACCAAATTGGAACTATTCGTAATGTGGTGAATACAATTACTAGTGTATTAACTATTTTTGGTGCCATTGCTTTACTAGCTGCAAGCTTTGGAATTATCAATACACTCTATATGTCAGTTCAAGAAAGAACACGTGAAATTGGGTTGATGAAAGCCATGGGAATGGGCAGAGCAAAAGTATTTCTAATGTTCAGTATTGAAGCTGTTTGGATTGGTTTATGGGGTTCTCTTGTAGGTGTTCTTGGAGCTATCGGTGCAGGAGCTATTATAAATAAACTAGCAGCCGATAATTTCTTAAAGGAATTAACTGGATTTACGCTAGTACAGTTCTCATTGCCTGCTATGTTGATGATTATGGGAATTATTATGTTGATTGCCTTTTTAGCAGGGACTTTCCCAGCAAATCGAGCAGCACGTTTAGATCCAATTACTGCTTTACGCTATGAATAAAATTATGTTTTTATTATATATGTTCTTTTAAGTGATACAAGCTACCAAACTATTTATAAATTAGAGATAGCAATAATAGACTAGTAAATCACCAGTACATTAATGATTTATCTTTGTTAAAGTAATTCTTGCTTTTTATTTAACTTTAACTTGACTTTTGCTAGGTTCTTTAGTAGTTTGTAGATAATATGAAAAATTGTTGAAAGAAAAAGTAGATTTTAATCATCAAATAAGTGAGAGAGAATAACCTAGGCTGAAAGTTATTCTATTATGATTAAAATTGAAGACACTCTGGAGATGAATGACTAAAAATCATTTCGTTGCGTGCGTTAATCGCTAAGAAGAAAGAATATTTTATTCTTTCAAATTAGGTGGTACCGTGGATAAGTAGTTATTCGCCCTTGTAAATAAAGACAAGGGCGAATTTTTTATTTATAGGTATTTTAATCATCCATCATTTACCTATTCAATAAATAGAGTAAAAAGGAAGGCAGACTTTATCAAGAAAGGAAATCAATATGAAATATCAAAGACCAAAAGGAACAAATGACTTATTACCCTCAATGTCAGAAAAATGGCAATTTATTGAAGAAACTGCTCGTTTGCTTTTTAAAGATTATCAATATAAGGAAATTAGAACACCTATTTTTGAAAATTACGAAGTTATTGCTAGAAGTGTTGGCGATACAACAGATATTGTATCAAAAGAAATGTATGATTTTTATGATAAAGGCGATCGCCATATTACCTTAAGACCTGAAGGCACAGCGCCAATCGTGCGTTCATTTGTTGAAAATAAACTATTTGGACCTGAATATGCAAAACCTTATAAAACTTATTATATGGGACCAATGTTTCGCTATGAACGACCACAAGCGGGAAGACTCCGTCAATTTCACCAAATTGGTATAGAAACCTTTGGTAGTGAAAATCCAGCGATTGATGTTGAGGGAATGGCTATGGCATTAGATTATTTCAATCAACTAGGGATTAAACAAATTAAATTAGTTATCAATTCCTTAGGAGATAAGGAAACACGAACCAATTATCGACAAGCCCTCATTGACTATCTTGAGCCAAGGATCGATGAACTAAGTGAGGATTCTAGGCGAAGACTCTATAATAATCCGCTTAGAGTATTAGATAGTAAAGATAAGAAGGATCAGTTTGTTGTTTCTGAAGCCCCTTCCATTCTAGATTATTTAAGTGAGAAGTCTAAAGTCCATTTTGATACAGTCATCAATATGCTGAATGCCTTAAACATTACCTATGAGATTGATAGTAATATGGTACGTGGATTAGATTATTATACAAATACAATTTTTGAAATTATGAGCGAAGCACCTGGAATGGGTGCACAAGCGTCAATTTGTGCAGGTGGCCGTTATGATGGGTTAGTCGAAGAACTCGGTGGTCCAGCTACTTCTGGCTTTGGTTTTGCCATGGGAGTTGAACGCCTACTTTTGACTATGGAAGCAGAACAGTTGACAATTCCATCGGCTGATTATTTAGATGTCTATGTTGTTGGTATTGGTGAAGAAGCTAATTTGGAATCTTTAAAATTAGTACAAGCTATTCGAAATTTTGGCTTTTCTGCAGATCGAGATTTTATGAATCGCAAACCAAAAGCACAGTTTAAAACAGCAGATAAACTAAAAGCTCAACTTGTTTTAACGATTGGTAGTGAAGAATTATTGGAACGCAATGTTAAGATTAGATCGTTAAAAGATCATAAAGAACAGACTTTTTCATTCGATGAAGTTTACGATGACTTTTCAGCTATTTACAGTAGAATGCTGGCGGAATAATTTGATGAAATTGAGGGGAAAATCAATGAAAAGAACAATTTATTGTGGTGATGTAACGGAAAAATATTTAGACAAGGAAATTATTTTAAAAGGATGGGTACAGAAACGTCGAGATCTTGGTGGATTGATTTTCATTGATCTAAGAGATCGTGAAGGAATTATTCAGGTTGTTTTTAATCCTAAATTTTCAACAACTGCTTTTGAAATTGCGAATAAGTGCCGTAGTGAATATGTTATTGAAATTACAGGAAAAGTAGTTTATCGTGAAGCAAATGCCATTAATCCAAAAATGAAAACAGACAAGGTAGAAGTGGTTGCTACTTCGGTTACTATTTTAAATGAGGCAATAACAACGCCTATTTTAATTGATGATAATGAAAAGGTGAACGATGAGCTACGTTTAAAATATCGTTATCTAGATTTAAGACGTCCTAAAATGACAAAGAACATTAAATTACGTCATCAAGTGACAAAGGCTATTCGAAATTATTTAGATGACAATGCCTTTATTGATATTGAAACGCCTTACTTAGCAAAATCTTCACCTGAGGGGGCCAGAGATTATTTGGTTCCTTCCCGAATTCATGCTGGTCATTTTTATGCATTGCCACAATCACCACAAATTTTTAAGCAATTATTAATGGGAGCCGGCTTTGATCGGTATTATCAATTGGTGCGTTGCTTTAGAGATGAAGATTTAAGAGGAGACCGTCAACCTGAATTTACTCAGGTTGATATTGAAACCACCTTTTTAACAGCTGAAGAAATTCAAACGATGACAGAAGAAATGATCGAAAGGGTAATGAAGGAAACAAAAGGAATAGAAGTGACCTTGCCTTTCCCAAGAATTAGTTATGATGAAGCAATGGCACGTTTTGGTAGTGATAAACCTGATACTCGTTTTGGCATGGAATTAATTGATATTATAGATATTGCTCAGAAAATTGATTTTAAAGTCTTTAAATCGGTATTAGAAAATGGTGGTCAGGTAAAAGCATTAAATGCTAAGGGGGCAGCTAGCAAATATTCACGAAAAGATCTAGATCATCTGGCTCATGATGCTGAACAATATGGTGCGAAAGGATTAGCCTGGGTAAAAGTCGAAGAAGACGGTCTAAAAGGCCCTATTGCTAAATTCTTAATGGATGTTTCTGATGAATTGATTCAAAAAATGTCAGCACAAACAGGTGATCTACTGATATTTGTAGCCGATACACCTAACGTAGTTGCAGCCACACTTGGTGCTATGCGTTCTCGTTTTGGTAGAGAACTAGAAATGATTGATGAATCTGCGTTTAATTTTTTATGGGTTGTTGATTGGCCATTATTTGAATATAGTGAAGAACAGGATCGCTATATTGCTGCTCATCACCCATTTACTCAACCACAAGCTCAAGATATCCAATGGTTATTAAACGATCCAGAAAAGGTTTATGCAGAAGCCTATGATATTGTATTGAATGGTTATGAATTAGGTGGCGGATCGCTACGTATCTATCAACGTGAACTACAAGAAAAAATGTTTGAAGCTTTAGGGTTTACAAATGAGGTTGCCGAAGAGCAATTTGGTTATCTTTTAGAAGCATTAACCTATGGCTTTCCACCACATGGTGGCATTGCACTTGGATTAGATCGTTTTGTTATGTTGCTCGCTGGAGAAGAGAATATTCGTGAAGTAATTGCTTTTCCAAAAAATAGCAAAGCAGCTGACCCTATGACAAATGCACCGAGTCTTGTCTCTAATGAACAATTAGTAGAATTAAACTTAGAAGTTATAGATATAGAAGATTAAGCATTTAGTAAAAATACAACTATATTAATTATAAAAAAAGGTATGAAATTTTTATTTCATACCTTTTTTGTATTTTTAAAAATATTTTTAACTATTTATTTATGTTTGCTATCAATTTTGTAAATATATGAAAATTGATTGTTTTAACTAAATTTTTATTTTACATCTAAGATTGTTATGAAAGATGATCGTTGATGAATTATGTATTTGATAATAAACAGGTGAATTTTCCTTTCTTCTATCATATCTTTCGAGATTGTTAGAAAAATAAGGTAAGATAAAAGTAAAGATTTCGCTCACAAATAAAAATATGGAAACCTATAATAAAAAATAAGTTAACTTTATGTTATTTTTAATAAGAAATAACAAACGAGAGGAGGAAGATATCGATTTTTTCGGTATCCATAAAATGAAAACTGAGATGCTTGCAATGATTTTAGCTGGTGGACAAGGGACCCGGCTAGGAAAACTGACTAAAAATATCGCAAAACCAGCCGTTCCTTTTGGAGGACGTTATAGAATCATCGATTTTACATTAAGTAATTGTGTTAATTCTGGTATTAATGATGTAGGAGTGGTTACTCAATACCAACCTCTAGCGCTTAACAATCATATTGGTAATGGAGCAAGTTGGGGATTAGATGGCATTAATTCTGGATTAACGATTTTGCAACCTTATTCAAGTACAACAGGAGAAAAATGGTTTGAAGGTACTGCTCATGCGATTTATCAAAATATTTCGTATATTGATCAAATGGATCCACAATATGTATTAATTTTGTCTGGTGATCATATTTATAAAATGAATTATGAAGTAATGTTGGATGAACATATAAAACATCAAGCAGCTTTAACGGTAGCTGTTATTGAAGTTCCCTTAGATGAAACCTCACGTTTTGGTATTATGAATACAGATGAAAATGATCGAATCGTTGAATTTGATGAGAAACCTAAGCATGCAAAGAATAACTTGGCATCAATGGGAATATATATATTTGATTGGGGTAAATTACGAAATATTTTATTGAAAAGCTATGATAAAGATGGACAAATGGTTGATTTTGGCCACCATGTCATTCCCTTATATATTGAAGAAAATGAATTAGTATATGCTTACCGATTTAAGGGTTATTGGAAAGATGTTGGAACAGTAGGATCACTCTGGAAAGCAAACATGGAATTTATTCAACCAGATAATAAATTAAGAATGCAGGATCAAGATTGGCGTATTTATTCTAAAAATATGATCTTTCCCCCACATTTTGTTGGGCAAACAGCTGAGGTTAGAAATTCAATTGTTTCAGACGGTTGTTTTGTAGAAGGAAAGGTTACTGGAAGCGTGCTTTCAACAGGAGTTAAGATAAGAAGTAGAGCAGTGATTAAAGATAGTGTCATTATGCCGGGAGCAACAATTGGTAAAAACGTTATAATTCAAAATGCTATTGTTGGTGAACATGCCGTTGTCGGTGATGATACAGTGATCTCAGAGAAAAACAAAATTGCTGTGGTTGGGAATTCAGAAGTGATAGGAGTGAAGACCCATGAGGATTAATAAAATGTGTGCCATTTTTGGAAATGTCTTAAAATTTGATGATTTGCTGCCATTAACAGAACATCGTCCACTTGATACACTGCCTTTTGATTGTAAATATCGATTGATTGACTTTCCATTATCAAGTATTGTAAATGCCAATATTAATAATATTTTTATGGTTTTTAATGAGGGAGAAACTCGTTCTGTTTTTGATCATATTGGTGGCGGCAAGGAGTGGAATCTAGATTCTCTCCAAAATCGTTTTTTCATTTATTTTTATCAAGATTTTTTAAAACAAAAAGCAGATGGCTTACCCTATTTTGCAGAGATTATTGATTATTTAGAAAAATCTGAATCTTCCTATACGGTATTTATGGGGAGCAAACCTCTATGTACAGTTAACTTAAGAAGTGTTTTAAGGGGTCATTTAAAAGCTGGAAAGTCAATGACTGTTGTTTATAAGGAAGTTTTACGTAAAGACACAGATAAAATGGATTTATCTTTACGAATTGGTACGTATGGTGATGTGTCTACAGCAGTTCCAGCATTAGAAGAAAAACAAGAAAAAATTGCTTTGTGCATGGATATATTTATTGTTGGTACACAATGGTTAATTCAACAATTAAAAGAAGCTCAAACAATGAATGGACCAGTAAGTATTCAAGAATTTTTACGTAATCACCTAGATACAACAGATTGTTATGCTTATGAATATACAGGGTATCTAAGTAATATACATGATATCTCTTCCTATTATCAAGCAAACATGGACATGTTAGTAACAAATAAATTCGATAATTTGGTATATGATTATCAAAGAATTTATACAAAAGTTAGAAATGAATCGCCCACCTATTATGCATCAACATCTACTGTAAAGGATAGTCAATGTGCCACTGGATGTATGATTGAAGGAACGATTGATCATTGTATGATTTCACGAAGAACAAGAATTCGTCAAGATGCCTATATTGCTCACTCTGTGGTTATGTCTAATGCCACAATTTATGAAAATGCAAAGGTAGCATATGCAATTTTAGATAAAAATGTTGTCGTAAAACCAGGTATAACAATTAAAGGAACAGCAAACAAACCAGTAGTGATTGCTAAAAATAGTGTAGTAACAGAAGATGTTATTGGAGGATAAGCGATGAATGTATTATTTGCAGCGGCAGAATGTGCGCCTTTTTTTAAAACTGGTGGACTTGGTGATGTGATAGGAGCTTTACCAAATGCACTAGCAGAAAAAAAGACAACTGTTTCGGTTGTTTTACCCTATTTTCCATTTTTGCCAGAGATGTATCAAAAAAAGTGCAAAAAATTAATTCGTTTTCAATTTGATTTTAATGGGAAAAAACGCGTTTGTACGCCTTATTCCTTGAAAAAGAATCAAGTAACTTACTATTTTTTAAAAAATGAGGATTATTTTGAGCGTAAAAATATTTATGGTTATGAAGATGATGGCGAACGTTTTGCATTTTTCTCATGTGCAATTTTGCAGATGATGGATACCTTGAATAATTACCCAGAAATCATACATGTTAATGATTATCATACAGCTGTTTTACCCTTATTATTGAAGACTTATGGCAAACATAAAAAAGAATATGCAGTTATTAAAAGTATGCTAACGATTCATAATATTGAATTTCAAGGAGAATTTAATCCGGAGAATTTACAAAATTGGTTTCAAATTACCCATTCTTCACTAGGTGAAAATGCAAACGAATTTAGTCAGACATTAAATTTTTTAAAAACAGGAATTTTATATGCCGATCATATTACAACTGTAAGTCCCACTTATGCTAAAGAAATCCAAACAACGGCGGGGGGAAATGGGCTAGATAAACTATTACAAAAAAGAAAGATCGATTTAACAGGCATACTGAACGGCATTGACGATACGGAATATGATCAAAAACATGCACCAGATTTGGTTCAACATTATTCTGCTGAAACAATCAATAAAAAATATATAAATAAAGCAGATCTACAGAAAAAATGCCATTTACCTGTTGATAAAGAAAAAATGCTCATGGGTATTGTAAGTCGCTTAACCAAGCAAAAGGGCATGAATTTATTGGCAGATGTCCTATCAGAATTGGTAAATGAAGAAATTCAACTAGTTGTTTTAGGAACAGGCGATCCAAGGTGTGAAAAAGCTTTTCAGGAAGCAAGTAAAAATTATCCGCAAGTGATTCAGGCATACATTACATTTGATAATGCTTTGGCACAACAAATTTATGCGGGTGCGGATCTTTTTTTAATGCCTTCAGCTTTTGAACCTTGTGGATTATCACAAATGATTTCCATGCGCTATGGGACTATTCCCTTGGTACATGAAACAGGTGGATTAAAAGATACAGTTATTTCTACTAATGAAAAAAACGGCATAGGAACTGGTTTTGGGTTTGAAGAATTTACAACACAAGAATTAAAGAAAACGATTCAATCAGCTTTAGATACCTATCAAAAAAACCCACTACTTTGGAAGCAGATCATGCAAACAGGTATGGCAAAAGATTTCAGTTGGGAAAAAGCAAGTCAACAATATATAGATGTCTATGAACAATTGCTGCATAATCATTAGTTAAACTTGCATTTAATAAAACTAATAGTAGATTTCAATACTATTGAAATCTACCATTAGGTTTTTATAGTTTATTTTTCTACCTTACATCCAATTGAATCAATGAAAAAATGTTTTTGTTTATCAGGTACTTGATTGATTCTTATTTTTCTCTTCTTCCATTCGTTTTTTAACAGACATACGTAATTGTTGTAGTTCTTTTTCTTTTTCAGTTAATTTTTTTATGTCTTCCTCGATCTCTTTTTCCTTTTCAATTGGTTTGGGTTTTAGGATAAAATTAAGACCAATTGCGATAAAAGTACCAATAAATGTATCAAAAATTCGTTCGATAGTATAATGAATGGAGTCTGCTTGTGGAATACTTAATGAAATAATCAAAAATGTTGAAACCGCAGCAATAATACCAGAATTATTATTAATACTATCAGAAATAACAATAACCAATATAATAAGCAAGGGTAACAGCAGTAATTCGGATAAAAAAGTATTTGTAAAATAATTTTTTGTTAATATAACAAAAATCAGTGCTAACGTTCCACCAATGGTATTACCAATAATGCGAAAACGACTAAATGATAAGGTCGTTGTTAAATCCTGTCTTAAAGAAAAAACAGCAGACAAACTCGCAATCATAGGAGAGCCACGACCTAAAAAATGAAATAACAAGACACATAGCATAACAGATAAAGCAGATTTTAAGGTACGCATACCTAAACGAAAGGGTCCTATCGACATAAAATATTTTTCTCCTCTAATCCAATTGTTTCAATAAAATAGCAAGAATTATTCATCCTAAAATTAAATAAAAAAGGTGAAAAGGAAAATTATTCTCATGAAGTTAGAATCATTGAAATAACCCTATTAAGTTAGGTTTTTAAATAATACAAATTAATTATTTACTGATTGCCAGATATTTTGCATTTGATCAAGGATGCTGATCACTTCATGTGTAAAAAATAAAGACTGATTAGGTAATTTTCCATCAACCATTTTCACCATGTTGTTAATTTCATAATTCATTGCCTCTGTTTGATTGCCGGTAATAATTGTTTCTGTAGTGCCATCATTAAAATAAACATTTGCTTGATTTGCTCGTGGGTAATTATCAATAGTAATATACGCATTTTCAAATGAAAGAATACCTTGCTTAGGCATTTTTGCTTGAAAACTAAGTGAGATAACTGCAATCTCTTTTTCCTTATCTTGTAAAATCGTTGCTGACTGTTCGTCAACGCCAGTTGAAAAAGGCAACATAGTCGTTGCAACCACCTCTGGTTGCGAAGCTAAAAACCAACGCGCAAAGGAAACGGCATAAGTACCAATATCTAACAAGGCACCTCCAGCTAGGTTGGGATTGAAAAATCGATTGGTTGGATCAGGTTCCTTATAACTGCCAAAGGGTGCTTGAATCATTTTTAAACGACCAAACCGATTCGCATTTATTTGTTTTCTTAACTCTATATATAATGGCATATTAAAAAGAGTCATTGCTTCAGCTAAGACCAAATTTTTCTTTTTTGCTAAAGCCATGGCTTCTTCTAATTCTTTTTGAGTTGTTGTAATGGCTTTTTCACATAGAACATGTTTGCCGGCGTTCAAAGCTTGTAAAATATATTCGATATGTTGTTTATTTGGTACAGCAATATAAATGATTGTGATCGTATCATCATGTAACAATTCTTCATAAGAGCCATAAGCACAAGGAATAGAAAATTCATTGGCAAAAGCTTGAGCCTTATCTAATTTCCTTGAAGCAACTGCAGCAATTTCGCTATTCTTTTGATCAAAGTAGGTAGCAAAACTAGTGGCAATCCCACCTAATCCAACAATTCCCCAACGATGCAACATTAAAAAATCCCTCCAAAATTAACTAAATTAGTTTAAACAAATGCTTAATTCTATTATACTAAAAAATGAAGAATACTGCATGGATTAATTTTTCATAAAATTTAGCAAAAATGGAGGAATTATTATGCATCAAACCTATATCGACATTATTATTGACGCAATTATTGAACAGTATGAAAATGAAGAAAATTTTTATCAAGAATATTTGCAATTAACCAAAAAAGAATGGGATTGTTGGAAAAAAGGCCAAGGAAAACTATCAAATGAAGCAATGCAGAAAGTTAAAAATATTTTCACGGATTATGAATGGATGCTGGTACAAAAGATATTAAGACAAACTATTTTATTTCCTGAGAAAAGAAATACGGCTTTGTCTGATTATAAATGGTTGAAAACAACAATTGCAAAAAAATGGTTGCAATCAGGGAGTGCTGTAGCCGAATTAATAACATTAAAAGAAGATAAAGAAAAAAAATCCAATCTTTTATTGATTTAAAGGTAACTATTTCATACGATGTATGGGGATTTGATGATATAGTAACGTTTAAACTCCCTTCTATTTTACAACCACAGCTAGAAGGCGGAACAAATATTCAATTGCTTGATTGGGTAAATGAGAAATTGACAGAAACCTATGTAGCGGGGAATGACTATTAATTGGCAGTTTTAAGTAAATAGCTAGAATCATCTATTTCGTTTAATTGAATAATTGTTTAGGTTTCTTTCAATTAAGGGTTGTCTATCCATTAAAATATTGTTATAATCATCAAATTAGATGAATTAGTATTAGTGATATATTTTGAAATATTCATAATATATTGCCACAAAGTAGGTAATTTATGACTGCTAGAAAATATACAAAAAGAAAATCGAATAAAGCTAAATTTCCTTTGTTATTACTATTTATTGGTGTATTTATGGTTGGTATTTTTATTTTTTCGATTACTATGTTATCTGGAATGAATGAGAAAAAAAATGATACATCTGCCCAACAAGTAAAAATTACTAAAGCTGAATTTGTTAACAAAATCAGTCCACATGCAAAAGAAATACAATTGTCGTATGGTGTTTTGCCTAGTATTATCATTGGACAGGCAATTTTAGAATCCAATTTTGGACAAAGTGAATTAGCCATGAATTATAATAATCTATTTGGAATCAAAGCTTATGGTGAACAAAAAAAGGTAACTTTAGAAACCCAAGAGTATGTGAATGATGTTTGGATCACTATCCAAGGAGACTTTCGAGTATATAAGAGTTGGGAAGAATCAATGAATGATCATGTTCATCTATTTGTAAATGGTGTTAGTTGGAATCCTCGACTTTATAAGCATGTTTTATTAGCTAAAAATTATAAAGAAGCGGCATATGCACTTCAAAAATCAGGATATGCTACAGATCCAGATTATGCTGAAAAAATAATTAATGTAGTTGAAACTTACCATTTAGATAAATATGATCATCAATGAAACAAATGACCTTTCTCTTCTTAGCTGGATACATAAAAACAATGATAAATGATTCGTTGTAAAGAAACATAGATTGATAAAAAAGAATTAAAATGAACCAACTAATTAATTGAATCACTAATACTATCTTTATTCTAAATGACTAATGAATTTTTAATAGAGATAAAGTTTTTATTGAAAGTTTCTGTTTTTTATACTAGAGTAAAGAAAAACAAATGTACTTATATATGGTCATAATAAGGTTGACCGTTTCTACCCAGCACCGGAAATGTTGGTCTATAAGTAAAGAAGTGTCTTTAACGAACTCTTTTTTGCTTATGCGAAAAAGAGTTTTTTATTTTGAGAATTTTACAAAATATGTAAAAAACTAGTGAATGATTTATATAATTAGGAAAAGGAGAAAATTGATGGAAGAATTGATGAAACGAATCGAAAAAGATGGAAAAATAGCGAGTGATGGTGTACTAAAGGTAGACAGTTTTATCACACATCAGGTAGATCCAATGCTAATGCAAGCGATTGGAAATCGCTTTGCAGAAGTTTTTATGAATAAAAATATAACAAAGGTAGTTACCTTAGAAACTTCTGGAGTGGCACCCGCTTTATATACAGCACAACAGCTAAAGGTCCCAATGATATTTGCAAGAAAGGCAAAAAGTTTAACCATGGATGAAGAATTATTAACTGCATCTGTTTATTCATTCACTAAGCAAGTAACAAGTCAGATTGCTATTTCTAAAAAATTCTTAACTAAGCAAGACAACGTAGTGATTATTGATGATTTTTTGGCGAATGGGCAGGCGGCAAAGGGATTAATTGAACTCTGCTATCAGGCTGGTGCATCTGTTCAGGGAGTAGGAATTGTTATTGAAAAGTCTTTTCAACAAGGACGTAAATCGTTAGAAGAACTAGGAATTCAAGTTGTTTCATTAGCTAGAATTGCTTCATTGAAAGATGATAAAATTGAATTTTTAAAGGGAGACGCATAGTAAATGGAAAAAGCTGAGCAGACACCAAAAATTAAAAACGGCAAAGCAGCTATCTTGGGATTACAGCATTTACTAGCCATGTATGCTGGTGCTGTAGCTGTTCCGCTATTAATTGGTACAGAATTAAATTTTAGTCCGAAGCAAATGACTTATTTAATTTCGATTGATATTTTTATGTGTGGCGTTGCTACCTTATTACAATTAACGATAAATCGTTTTTTTGGTATTGGACTGCCAGTTATACTGGGCTGTGCCATTCAGGCTGTTGCACCCTTGGGAATGATTGGTCATGAAAAGGGAATTGGGGCAGTTTATGGGTCAATTATTATTTCTGGAATCTTTGTAGTATTGATCTCTGGTTTCTTCTCAAAAATAAAAAAACTTTTTCCTCCTTTGGTGACTGGCATTGTGATTACAGTGATTGGATTAACCCTAATTCCGGCGGCAATAGAAAAAATTGGAGGTACTTCTTTAGGTGCTAAAAATTTTGGTGATCCGATTTACCTATTTTTGGCTTTTGTGACAGTGGCATTGATTATTTGTATTCAAATTTTTGGAAGAGGATTTATGCGTTCCATCGGCGTTTTAATTGGATTACTTGGTGGAACCATCTTGGCTTGGCTTCTTGGTAAAGTGGATATTTCACCGGTTTCACAAGCAAGTTGGTTTCATTTTCCTCAACCGTTCTACTTTGGACATCCAACATTTGATCTCTGGTATACTGTATTAATGATCGTTATTTCTATTATTAGTATGATTGAATCAACTGGTGTCTATTTTGCATTGGGTGATTTAACAGGAAAAACCATTAGTGAAACAGAATTAAAAAAAGGATATCGTGCTGAAGGATTAGCTGTTATTTTAGGTGGAATATTTAATACATTTCCTTATACAGGATTCTCACAAAATGTAGGTTTAGTTCAACTTTCAGGAATTAAAACAAGAAAACCAATTTATTTTTCAGCTTTCTTCCTAATTTTATTAGGGTTACTACCAAAGGTAGGTGCTATTGCACAAATTATTCCTGAATCTGTACTTGGAGGCGGAATGTTAGTGATGTTTGGGATGGTAGCTGTTCAGGGAATGAAAATGTTATCAAAAATCAATTATGAAAATGATAAAAATTTATTAATTATTGCTATTTCAATTGGTTGTGGATTAGGATTTAATATTACTCCTGCATTGTTTAATCATTTACCTGAAACAGTTAGAATGTTTGCCGGCAATGGTATTGTGGTCAGTAGTATTTTAGCTGTTTGTCTTAATTTATTATTCAATGGGATTAACAATGAAAACAATCAAGAATTACCAGTGAGTAAAAATATAAACTAAGCTGAATTTGAAAACTAATGATAAATAATTTTAAAAATTTCATTAAATAAATACCTTTATCTTTAAAATCTGACTACAATGAAAGAACAATTAATAAAAAATAAAATAAAATTATTTTGATGAAAACTTTATAAAAGAATTTTTATAAAGTTTTCATCATTTTTAAACAGTTATACTTTTATTTAAATATTGGAATTACCATTGTTTTTACAATGAATTTATTATTTAATAGAGAGAGCCTTGCTATGTAGTAATACGTTTATTTATAGAAAAACTGCTTGTATCCTTTTAAAATAATACGAACGATTATCTTATATGATTTATTATTATTCGAATTTTGTTTTGACAGTATTTTCTTTACTTGATAGAATGAAAGAAATGGAAAAGAAAGGAAATGAAAATGTTGCCAGTTGTTTCTGTTATTATGGGAAGTACTTCTGATTGGGAAACTATGAAATATACATGTGAAGTCTTAGAAAAATTTGCAGTTTCTTATGAGAAACAAGTCATTTCTGCTCATAGAATGCCAGATGAAATGTTTGAATTTGCAGAAAAAGCACAAGAACAAGGTATAAAAGTCATTGTTGCTGGAGCTGGTGGGGCAGCACACCTGCCTGGAATGGTGGCAGCTAAGACAACATTGCCGGTTATCGGTGTGCCTATTCAATCGGAAAGTTTAAATGGTATAGATTCATTACTATCCATTGTTCAAATGCCTGGCGGTGTTCCCGTAGCTACTACTGCCATTGGTAAGTCTGGTGCTTTAAATGCTGGATTGCTAGCAGTTGAAATACTTTCTATAAATGATGTAAAATTAGCTAAGAAGTTAATTGATGAACGTCAACTTCTTAGAGAAACTGTAATGGAAAGTAGTGATAATCTTGAATAAACCACTGTTACCTGGTCAGGTAATTGGAATTGTCGGTGGCGGTCAACTTGGTAAGATGATTGCCTTAAGTGCAAAAAAATTAGGTTTTTATGTAGGAGTTTTAGATCCAGCAGCAGATTGCCCAGCCTCACAGGTAGCTGATTGGCAATTATTAGCAGATTACAATGATATTGATGCATTAAAAGAACTGGCACAATATACACAAATTGTGACCTATGAATTTGAAAATGTCAGCGTGGAAGCACTCACTGAAATTGAGGATTTAGTAAGTATTCCTCAAGGAACCGACCTACTAGCCATTACACAAGATCGTTTACTCGAAAAATCATTTTTAGAAGATAATAATATTATTATTGCTCCTTATGCTACGATTGTTAGTCCAACAGATATTCAGGATGCGATTGATGGTATTGGTTATCCTTGTATATTGAAAACAACACATGGCGGATATGACGGTCATGGTCAGTATATTTTACACAATCCTAGCGATCTTGTGCCAGCAATGGAATTGTTAAGGCAGGGGGCTTGTGTGTTAGAAGCTTTGATTCCCTATGAAAAAGAAATTTCAATTTTAATATCTGGTGATGGACAGAAAAATTATACAACCTTCCCAGTCGTTGAAAATATTCATAAAAATAATATTTTATACGAAACAATTGCTCCTGCTAGGATTGCAGATGAGGTGATTGAAGAAGCAGAGCGCATTGCTAGGGTCATTGCAGAAGCAGTAAACTTAGCAGGCACTTTGGCTATCGAGATGTTTTTAATGAAAAGTGGCGGAATTTATGTTAATGAATTAGCAC
Source organism: Melissococcus plutonius ATCC 35311 (assembly GCF_000270185.1). Lineage (NCBI taxonomy): Bacteria > Bacillati > Bacillota > Bacilli > Lactobacillales > Enterococcaceae > Melissococcus > Melissococcus plutonius. The sequence continues at coordinate 1,438,305 of NC_015516.1, read as the reverse complement.
CACGTCCACATAATTCAGGTCATTATACGATTGAGGCTTGTTCTTTTAGTCAGTTTGACACCCATGTACGTGGCATATGTTCTTGGGCAATGCCAAAAGTTGATCTTCTTTCTAAGGCAGTTATGGTAAATATTTTGGGTGATGAAATTTATGGTACACTAAATCTGATTAAAGAAAAACCTCAATGGCAATTCCATTACTATGGCAAAAAAGAAACAAAACCAAAGAGAAAAATGGGACATATTACCATATTAACAGATTCCATTGAAACCACCTTAGAAGAGATTTCTAATACAACTATTTGGAATTAAAGGAGTTTTTAAATGATTGATCGCTATACAAGAGCAGAAATGGGAAATATTTGGACAGATACCAATCGTTATAAAGCTTGGCTTGAAGTAGAAATTTTGGCGAATGAGGCATGGGCAGAGTTGGGAGAGATATCCAAAGAAGATGTTAAAAAAATTCGAAAAAATGCTTCATTTACTAGTGAAAGAATTTCAGAAATTGAGCAAATAACCCATCATGATGTAGTCGCATTTACCCGAGCAGTTTCTGAAAGCTTAGGGGAAGAGCGCAAATGGATTCATTATGGATTGACAAGTACAGATGTTGTAGATACAGCATATGGTTATCTATTAAAACAAGCAAATGACATCTTACGTGAAGATTTAAAACGACTAACCGCAATTATTGGTGAAAAGGCTGAAAAATATAAATATACAGTGATGATGGGAAGAACCCATGGTGTTCATGCAGAACCGACTACCTTTGGATTAAAACTTGCTATGTGGTATTCAGAAATGAATCGAAATATTGAACGTTTTGAACATGCTGCTAAGGGTGTTGAAGCTGGTAAAATTAGTGGAGCTGTGGGTACTTTTGCTAATATTCCTTTGTTTGTTGAGGAATATATATGTAATCAACTGGGAATTCGACCTCAAGAAATTTCTACACAAGTTCTGCCAAGGGATTTACACGCCGAATACTTTGCTTCAATGGCATTGGTTGCCATGAGTATTGAAAAATTTGCTACAGAAATTCGTGGATTGCAAAAATCAGAAACAAGAGAAGTAGAAGAGTTTTTTGCTAAAGGCCAAAAAGGTTCTTCTGCTATGCCTCATAAAAGAAATCCTATCGGTTCTGAAAATATGGCTGGATTGGCACGTGTTATTCGCGGACATATGGTAACGGCCTACGAAAATGTTGCTTTATGGCATGAACGTGATATTTCACATTCATCGGCTGAGCGAATTATTATTCCTGACACAACCATTTTACTTGATTATATGTTGCAACGTTTCGGTACAATTGTAGAAAATTTAACTGTCTTTCCTGAGAATATGAAAAGAAACATGGAAGCCACATTTGGCTTGATTTATAGTCAGCGTGTATTGTTAAAACTGATTGATAAGGGTCTATCAAGAGAAGAAGCTTATGATTTAGTTCAACCAAAGACAGCTTATGCTTGGGATCATCAAACTGACTTTAAATCACTTCTTCAAGAAGATGAGAAAATCACGGCAATTTTATCAAAAGAAGCGATCGATGACGCCTTTGATTATCAGTATCACTTAAAAAATGTAGATAAAATCTTTAAACGTGTTGGATTATAAATAAATAAAAAAATACTGTAAAATTCGCATGGAAGAATTTTACAGTATTTTTTATATTGAGGTTGGTGATGGATAAGAAACCATAGATTCTGTAATTGTTTGTTTTAGTAAAACTAATAGTTGAACAATGAAATCGTAAGGATATTTCTGCTTATTGAAAAATATTTGAATATGGTAAGTATTCTTTAAGAAATGCTGTTCGTGTGTTTGATAGATTAATAATTCATCACTATGGGCATTTTGATAAGAAAAAGAACGCGTACGTCGTTTTGAATATTTTTTTGCAATCCCTTTCACATTCCTCAATGTATAATAACAACGATGCTCATTTGTTTGATGAACTTCTTGTAAGGCGAGTAGGTCGTTGTAAAGTACAGCTTGTTCATCTTTTGTTAAACCAGCTAAAAAATTTTTAGCGTCGGTGAGATAATCAAGATGCATTTATTTGTTCCTCCTAAATAAATTTCAATAAATATACACTAATAGAATACCATGTACTGTAATATTTGTAAATATTTATACATTTTAAAAAAGAGACAACTGTATGAATTATTTGATAAAACACGAACTTTATTGTGTATATCAATAAATATAATTAACTTTTTTGTTGACTGATAAAATAAAAATTGCTAAACTGTAAATAGATAAACACGAATTATATATTATTTTTAATAAAAAATGTACATAATAGAGGCGATTTAAATAAAAAAAAATGAATTAATCTATATTGGAAAAGCTAAAAAGATATATTATACGAACGATACGGATATATTGAGAGTGGTTTATTTAGATCAAATCACTGCATTGAATGGATTGAAAAAAGATAAAATGATCGGAAAAGGACAATTAAACAATCAAATATCTTCATTAATTTTTAATTATTTAAATCAATTTGAAGTACCTAATCATTTTATTAAACAAATCAATAGGCAGGAACAATTGGTGAAAAAAGTAGAAATCATTTTATTAGAGGTCGTTGTGCGAAATTATGCAGCTGGAAGTCTATCAGAACGTTTAGGCATAGAAGAAGGAAGTGAACTCACTTTCCCAGTTTTAGAATTTTATTATAAAAAAGATAAATTAGGAGATTCTATGATTAATGACAATCATATTCAATTACTTAATATTGCAACAAAAAAATGAAATAAATCAGATCAAGCAAATGGCTTTAACTATCAATCAACTACTGCTTAAACTTTTTGATCAGTTATCTATTCGGCTGATTGATTTTAAATTAGAATTCGGAAGAGATAAGGATGGCAAGATTCTTTTAGCGGACGAAATTTCACCAGATACTTGTCGTCTATTGGATAAACAAACAAATGAACGTTTGGATAAGGATCTTTATCGTAAAGATAAGGGCAATGTCCTTCCTGTTTATCAACAAGTTTTACAGCGTTTACAGAAAATTTATCAATAAAGGAGAAAAAATTTATGGCAAAACAGGTCGAAATCTATGTTACCTATAAACCATCTGTATTTGATCCACAAGGAGAAGCTGTGAAAAATGCACTGTATCGTATGGACTACGAAACAGTCAAGGAAGTGCGTATAGGAAAATATTTTGAGTTAACAATTGAGGAAGATAATCAACCAATTGAAACGGTGATTGAAGAAATTTGTGATCGATTATTAGCAAACATTCAGATAGAAACCTATCAATACAAAATAATGGAGGAAGTCTACTAATGCGATTTGCTATCATTGTATTTCCTGGTTCTAATTGTAATGAAGATCTATTTTGGGCGATTAAAAATGTTTTAGGGCAAGAGGCAGCCTTTGTTCATCATGATACACATTGTTTAGCTGATTTTTATGCAGTATTGTTACCTGGAGGATTTTCTTACGGCGATTATCTACGTTGTGGTGCTATTGCTCATTTTTCATCAGTTATGACTAAAGTTGTTCGTTTTGCAAATGAAGGAAAGCCTGTTATTGGTATTTGTAACGGATTTCAAATATTGACAGAGATTGGGCTATTACCAGGAGTTTTGATTAAAAATAATTCATTGCAGTTTGTTTGTAAAGTTTCATCAATCAAGATAGAAAATAATCAAACAATATTTACTAAAAACTACCAAAAAAATGAAATCATTCATTTACCGATTGCCCATGGCGAAGGAAATTATTATTGTGATCCATTGACACTAGAACAATTGCATGAAAATAATCAAATTGTTTTTTCCTATGAGGGAGAAAATCCTAATGGTAGTCTTGGAAATATTGCAGGAATAACAAATAAATACGGAAACGTTTTAGGTATGATGCCTCATCCAGAAAGAGCGATGGAAATGTGTCTTGGTTCTAAGGATGGCTGTAAGTTATTTTATTCGCTTATTCAATCTCATCAAAAGGCAGTGATGAATCTATGTTAATGGTTGAAAAAGAACCAACACCAATGAAAATTAAAGAGCAAAAAATATATTTAAATTTAGGATTAACAGAAATAGAGTATAAAATAATTTGTGATCAAATTCTCAATCGATTACCAAATTACACTGAACTTGGACTTTTTTCGGTGATGTGGAGCGAGCACTGCTCATATAGGCATTCCAAATCTATTTTAAAACAATTACCGACAAGTGGACAACGTGTATTACAAGGGTCTGGCGAGGGAGCAGGTATTGTAGATATTGGTGATAATTTGGCAGTAGTATTTAAAATAGAGAGCCATAATCATCCGTCTGCAATTGAACCTTTTGAAGGAGCTGCAACAGGCGTTGGTGGGATTATTCGTGATATTTTTAGTATGGAAGCTAAACCCATTGCTTTATTGGATTCTTTACGATTTGGTGAATTAGATCATTCAAAGACAAAATATTTAATGACGGAAATTGTTTCAGGAATTAGCAATTATGGAAATTGTGTTGGCATTCCTACGGTTGGAGGCGAAATTGCATTTGATACTTGCTATGAAGATAATCCATTAGTTAATGCCATGTGTGTGGGATTAATTCATCATAAAGATATTCAAACGGGTCAAGCAAAAGGAGTTGGTAATATTATTATGTATGTTGGTGCCAAGACTGGACGTGATGGTATCCATGGAGCCACCTTTGCTTCTGAAGAATTTGTTCAAGAAGAAAATCAACAGCGTTCAGCTGTTCAAGTGGGCGATCCATTTATGGAAAAACTTTTGCTAGATGCCTGCTTAGAATTAACTTCAAAACATGCGGATAGTTTAATTGGCATACAAGATATGAGTGCAGCTGGTTTAATCTCATCAAGTAGTGAAATGGCAGATAAAGCTGATATGGGCATGCTGATTCACTTAGACCATCTTCCTCAAAGAGAAGATGGCATGACACCTTACGAGATGATGTTATCAGAATCCCAAGAACGCATGTTACTTTGTATTAAAAAAGGGCATGAACAAAAGGTTGAAAATATATTCAAAAAATACAATCTTGATGCTGTAGCAATTGGCATAGTAACAGATGACCGACGTTATCGAATCAATCATCAAGGGAAGGAAGTTGCTAATGTTCCAGTAACTGCACTGACCCAGCCACCGATCCATCATAAAACACACATTAAGTTTGATCGAATACAACATTTTTCTTTAGGAAAAGACTTTCAACCTATGATAAAAGACCCAGCAACCACACTGCTTCATTTACTTCAACAACCAACAATTGCTTCAAAACGCTGTGTTTATGAAACGTATGATTCACAAGTCTTAACAAATACAGTCATCCTACCAGGTAGTGATGCAGCTGTTTTGCGGATTCGTGGCACAGAAAAGGCATTAGCTTTGACGACCGATTGTAATAGTCGTTATCTTTATTTGAATCCTAAAATTGGTGGGCAAATAGCTGTAGCAGAAGCCGCTCGAAATATTGTTGCAAGTGGGGGACGACCATTGGCAATTACAGATTGTTTAAATTATGGTTCACCAGAGAAAGAAGAGGTTCTTTGGGAATTAAATGAATCTGTAGCTGGCATTGCTAAAGCTTGTAATCAATTAGGTATTCCAGCTGTATCCGGTAATGTTTCTTTATATAACGAAACAAATGAGCAGGCAATTTATCCGACTTCAATTATTGGTATGGTAGGACAAGTTGAAAAAATGGCAGATGTTACTACACAATTTTTCAAGAAGGCTGATGATCTTATTTATTTAATTGGTGAGACGAAACCAGATTTTAATGGAAGTGAATTGCAAAAAATGCAATTAAATCAAATAGCCGAAGGAAGATTGATGGATTTTGATTTAGCTACCGAAAAACAGCATCAAGAATTAGTTTTAGCGGCTATTCAAGCTGGGATGGTTGTTAGTGCGCATGATTGTTCAGAGGGAGGTGTTGGAGTGGCTTTAGCTGAAGCCTGTTTTGAAAATGACTTAGGCATTAATGTGACTCTTGATTTTCCTTCTAGCTGGCTATTTTCTGAAACACAATCTCGTTTTATCCTCTCTATCTCACCTGAAAAACAACAAGTATTTGAACAATTGATAAAAGAGCATGGTATATGTATTGGTTCAGTTACTCAAACAAAGAATTTAGTACTTAATACAGTTGATCATCAAATCTGTTTAGATCTTCAGATTGCTAAAAAAAGCTGGGAGGATGCCTTACCATGTCTGCTGAAGTAAGAAGTTTAAACGAAGAATGTGGGATATTTGGTATATGGGGTCATGAACAAGCCAGTCAAATCGTTTACTTCGGTTTGCATTGTCTACAACATCGTGGACAGGAAGGCGCTGGCATTATTTCAAATGATCAAGGAAAATTATTGGGACATCGTGATCTTGGATTGCTTGCTGATGTATTTAAAGAAGAGGATGCATTAAAAAAACTAACAGGAACAAGTGCTATCGGGCATGTTCGCTATGCAACTGCTGGAAATAGAACCATTGAAAATATTCAACCCTTTTTATTTAACTTTTGTGATGGTTCATTTGGTCTAGCTCATAATGGTAATCTGACAAATGCAACTACATTGAAAAAGCAGTTAGAGCGTTCTGGAACTATTTTTCAATCCACTTCAGATACTGAAATATTAATGCATCTCATTAGAAAGAATAAACAGCCAACCTTTATTGAACGCTTGAAAGCGAGTTTAAATCAAGTCAAAGGTGGTTTTGCTTATCTAATGATTACAGAAAAGAATATGATTGCCGCCTTAGATGCCAATGCCTTTCGTCCTTTAGTAGTCGGACAAATGAAAAATGGTGCCTATATTATTTCTAGTGAAACTTGTGCCTTAGAAGGAGTAGGAGCTACCTTTGTTCGAGACGTTCAACCCGGAGAAATTATTATCATTGATGATAATGGTTGCTATTCCGATTTTTTTACAAAAAATACCAAGCATTCAATCTGTTCAATGGAGTTTATCTATTTTGCACGTCCTGACTCAACCATTGCTGGTGTAAATGTTCATACCGCTAGAAAAAATACGGGTAGACGTTTAGCGATTGAAGCACCAGTAGAAGCTGACATGGTCATTGGTGTTCCAAATTCGTCATTATCGGCTGCTAGTGGGTATGCTGAAACAAGCGGAATTCCTTATGAATTAGGTCTAGTTAAAAATCAATATATTGCTCGTACCTTTATCCAACCTACCCAAAAATTAAGAGAACAAGGTGTCAAAATGAAACTGTCAGCAGTTTGTAGTGTTGTTAGTGAAAAAAGAGTTATTATTGTAGACGATTCAATTGTTAGAGGAACGACAAGTCGCCGAATTGTTCGTCTTTTAAAAGAAGCGGGTGCCAAGGAAGTCCATGTTCGAATTGCTTCACCACCAATAAAATATCTCTGTTTTTATGGTATTGATATTCAAACTAAAGAAGAATTAATTGCTTCCAACCATTCGGTTGAGGAAATCCGTCAGTTGATTAATGCTGATTCATTAGCTTTTCTCAGTGAAACAGGCTTAATTCAGGCAATTGATCTTCCTTATAAAAATGAACCTTATAATGGACTATGTATGGCTTACTTTAATGGGGATTATCCAACGCCACTTTATGATTATGAAAATGAATTTTTAACTGCTCTTTCTATTTCTTTATAATGAAATTAAGAATAGCTGAAAGGAAAAGTAAAATGAAAAATGCTTATACAGAGGCAGGTGTAGATGTCCATGCAGGATATGAAGCTGTCGATCGAATCAAAAAATATATGGAAAAAACAAAGCAACCTAATATTCTCCAAACGTTAGGAGAATTTGGTGGATGTTTTGATTTAAGTCAATATAACTTCAAAGAACCTGTTTTAGTTTCTGGAACTGATTGTGTGGGTACTAAATTAATGATAGCAAATCAGATGAATCAACACCAGACCATTGGCATTGATTGCGTAGCCATGTGTGTAAATGATATCTTGGTGCAAGGAGCAAAACCGCTATATTTTTTGGATTACATTGCAATTGGAAAAAATAATCCAGCCAAAATTGAAAAAATTGTTTCAGGAATTGCTGAAGGCTGCTTGCAATCTGAAATGGCATTAATTGGTGGAGAAACAGCAGAAATGCCAGGAATGTACAGTGAAAATGATTATGATCTAGCTGGTTTTGCTGTAGGAATTGCTGAGAAAAAACAATTAATTACAGGCGAAAACATAAAATCCGGTGATCTTCTTATCGGATTACCATCAACAGGTATTCACTCAAATGGATATTCACTTGTCCGCAAAATAGTAAACTCACAGCAGTTTTCCTTGCACCAGTCTTTATCAGAATATACCGATCAATCGTTGGAAAAAATATTGCTGACACCTACAAAAATCTATGTAAAAGCGTTAATGCCATTAATTCAAAAAGAATTAATAAAGGGAGCTGCACATATTACTGGTGGTGGATTCATTGAAAATATTCCTAGAATGCTGCCAAAGGAAGTCATGGCAGTCATCCACACACAAAGTTGGCCTTTACTGCCTATTTTTCAATGTTTAAAGCAAGTTGGTTCACTTTCAGAAAAAGAGTGCTATGAAATTTTTAACATGGGAATTGGTATGGTATTTGCTATTTAACCAAATGATTTAACCGAAGTTCAATCATTATTAAAAATGTTACATGAACCGAATTATCTAATTGGAGAAGTGGTTATTAAAAATAAAAAGCAGCAGTCAATTCTTATTCAAGGAGCAACTAAATGAAAATAGCTATATTTGCTTCTGGAAATGGGAGTAATTTTCAAGCAATTTTAGACGTGATAAAAGAAAAAAAGCTACCTATTTCTATCGAATTTTTATTTTGTGATCAACCTCAAGCTTTTGTGATAAAAAGAGCACTGAAACAGTCAATTCTTGCTTATTGTTTTTCTCAAAAATCATTTACTACTAAGGAAGAATATGAAATGGAACTATTAAAATTATTAAAAAAACATCAGGTAGAATGGATCATTTTAGCTGGATATATGCGTTTAATTGGCACAACCCTTTTAAAATACTATACAGAAAGAATTATTAATATTCATCCATCATTATTACCAAATTTTAAGGGAATGCACGCCATTGAAGAGGCCTATCAAGCGGGTGTTGCTCAAACAGGAATCACTATTCATTATGTTGATCAAGGAATGGATACTGGGACAATTATTGCTCAAGAAATAATGCCTATTTCAAAAGAGGATACTTTAGAAAGTTTAGAGAAAAAGATTCATCAATTAGAGCATCAATTATACCCAAAAGTTTTGGCTGATATATTCACAAAGGCAGAAAGGAAAAAAACAAAAGATGCGAAAAAAGCGAGCGTTAATAAGTGTTTCGAATAAAGAAGCTATTATTCCATTTGCCAAGGAATTAAGCTATCAAGGAATTGAAATCATTGCAACAGGAGGAACAAAGAAACAATTAGATGCAGCAAAAATACAAACCATAGCGATTGAAGAAGTTACAAATTTTCCTGAAATATTATATGGTCGTTTAAAAACCTTACATCCTAAGATCCATGGTGCTCTGTTAGCGCGAAGAGATCTTCCAGAACATCTCGCTTCGTTAGATGACTACCAGATTCATCCCATCGATTTTGTTTGTGTCAATCTTTATCCTTTCAAGGAAACTATTTTAAAACAAGCAGACTTGGCAGAAGCCATTGAAAATATTGATATTGGTGGTCCAAGTATGCTACGAAGCGCAGCAAAAAATTATCAAGACGTCACAGTTATTGTCGACCCATCAGATTATCCTAAAATTTTGGAAGAAATAAAAGAGGCGGGTCAAACCAAGCTGACTACTAGACAACAATTAGCGGCAAAAGCCTTCCAGCATACAGCTACTTATGATACCTTAATCGCTACCTATTTAACAGAGCAATTTGACATGAAAGAAAATGCTAGTCCACTTCTTTCTTATGAACTAAAAGAAAATTTACGTTACGGTGAAAATAATCATCAAAGCGCAAACTTTTATCAATCCAGTTTACCAGTACCTTATTCAATTGCTCATGCTAAACAACTACATGGGAAAAAATTATCCTATAATAATATTAAAGATGCAGATGCTGCCTTGCGAGTACTACAAGAATTCGATGAACCAACAGTGGCTGTGATTAAACACATGAATCCATGTGGTATTGGCATTGGAGACACCATTCAGGAAGCTTATGATTATGCTTATGAAGCAGATCCAGTGTCAATTTTTGGTGGCATTGTTGCTTGTAATCGACCTATTGAAATTGAATTAGCTAAAAAAATGCATCAATTGTTTTTAGAAATTATTATTGCACCTGCATTCTCAGAAGAGGCCTATCAACTATTAAGCAAGAAAAAAATCTTCGTTTGTTAACGATTAATTTTCAAAAAACGATAAAAAAAGAAAAAGAGATTGTATCCGTTTTAGGTGGACTTCTTATTCAAGAGAGGGATCAATTAATTGATACTATCGATCAGTGGCAAGTTGTCACTAATCGACAACCGACCAAGGAAGAATGGTATGCATTACAATTCAACTGGAAAGTAGTTAAGCATGTAAAAAGTAATGCAATTGTCGTTGGCAATACGAAGCAAACATTAGGCATTGGTGCAGGACAGATGAATCGAATTTGTTCGGTAAAACTAGCCATTGAACAGGCAGAAAGAGCAGAAGACATCGTTTTAGCAAGTGATGCTTTTTTCCCAATGGCTGATAGCGTTCAATATGCTGGAGAACAAAAAATAAAAGCGGTTATTCAGCCGGGTGGCAGTATTAAAGACCAAGCTTCAATCGAAATGGCTAATCAGTATAATATTGCCATGGTCTTTACAGGTACTAGACATTTTAAACATTAATAAAAAATAAGGGAGTTTAACATTGAAATTATTAGTGATAGGCAGCGGGGAACGTGAACATGCAATTGCTCTAAAACTTCTTGCAAGTCCATTGGTAGAACAAGTATTTTGTGCAAAAGGAAATGTTGGAATGAAAAAAGAGGGCATCCAATTAGTAAATATAGAAGAAACAGATTTTGCAAGTTTAATCGCTTTTGCAAAAGAAGAAATGATTAGTTGGACAATTGTTGGACCTGAAGTACCGCTATTAGCTGGTATTGTTGATGCATTTGAGCAAGCTGGGCTATTAATTTTTGGTCCTAGAAAACAAGCGGCAATGATTGAAGGTTCAAAAATATATGCGAAGCAGCTAATGAATAAATACAATATTCCAACGGCTGATTATCAAATATTTACAGAAGTTGAACCAGCACTAGAGTATACGAAAAAACAATCTCTACCCATTGTTATTAAAAAAGAGGGCTTAGCTGCATGGAAAGGCGTTATTATTGCTGAAACTTATCAGCAGGCTGAACAAAACATCAAAGCCATGCTAGCAAAAAATGAAAAAGAAAAGCAAGCAATGAAAAGAATAATTATTGAGGAATTTTTACAAGGTGAGGAGGTATCACTACTCACTTTTATCAGAGGAACGGAAGTCTTTCCAATGCCAATTGTCCAAGATCATAAGCGGGCATTTGATAAAGACAAGGGTCCAAATACAGGTGGAATGGGTGCTTATTCACCCGTTCAGCAGTTTTCTTCCAAACAAATTGATGAAGCAGTTAAAACAATATTAATACCAACGGCGAAAGCAATGGCTGAAGAAAAATGTCCTTTTGTCGGTATTCTTTATGCTGGTTTATTAATTGGTAAAAAGGATATAAAGGTCATTGAATTTAATGCTCGCTTTGGTGATCCAGAGACTCAAGTACTTCTTCCACGCTTACAAAGTGATTTGGCACAAAATATTGATGATTTGTTAAAAAATAAACAACCCATTATTCAATGGCAAACGACTGGTTATAATTTAGGTGTTGTAGTAGCAGCAAAAGACTATCCAGGTGAATATAAAAAAGAAGAAACAATATCAGAAATTCGGTTAAAAGAAAATCAACAGATTTATTATGCAGGTGTTGATGAAACTGACGGAACATTGGTAACTGCGGGTGGGCGATTATTTTTAATTGAATCATCAGGGGATACATTAAAAGAAGCTAGTGAAAATGTATATGGTTGCTTAAATGCATTAAGATTAGACGAAGATAACATGTTTTACAGAAAAGATATTGGTGAAAAAGGAATACTAGCTACTGAATCGGTTTTATTAAAGTAAAAAAATCCTCAGGATAAAAAATTGCTCGTTGATTTAGAAAGATTTATGCTATAATCATTCCTGAAAGGAAGAAAATAATGAACGAGCAAAAAAAATTAAGATCCTCAATTGATCGCGTAAGAAAAACACCAACCGAAATTTTTACTTTATCACAAAAGAAGGAAAGCGGTGTTTATATTTATAATCATCAAGGTACTATTTCTGGAGTCATGTTAGCTGTAGAACAATATGAAAATTTGCTTGATAGGGAGAAACAACATACAACAGAGTATGGTGAATATGAACAATTAGAAGATCTCCATAACCAGATTTGTCAGATTATTCAACTAGGTACAATCATTCCAGCAAAAAAACTTGATGATCAGTTAACGACTTTAGGGTTTTTATCCAAGAAATCAACAGAAAGTACTTATGAATATACACCAATTCTTAACGAACTGAATAACAAGGGAAAAGTTATCTATCAATTAAAGCAAAAACAAAAACAACATATTATCTGTGCAGAAATTATTGGTAAGCAGAGCACCCATTCAACGTCTGCCGATAGATTATTAGTAAAAAAAATTCACATGAAAAAAATAAAAGAAAAAAACTGTCTATATACCTAGCTTATCGCCAAAAAAGCTGTTATGACAGTTTTTTTAGGCTTACTTATTTCAATTTTTATGAATAGATTTATTTTTGATGTCATTTTTCTTCAACAACTAAAGAAATTAAAAATAAAAACACGAACATTGACCTTGCTTTTATCTTAAAAGTTAATTTTTTTATTGCCTTTTCTTCTGTTTTTTCTTATACTTTAAAAGTATTCTTCATAAATTACCGTTAATCATCTATTTATTATATAAGATGATTTAAGAAAACAAATTAAAGGAGAGAAATAATTTGCTACAGAAGTTTTTCAAACTAAAAGAAAATAATACAACAATTTCAACCGAGTTAATGGCCGGTGTTACCACTTTTTTTGCTATGAGTTATATTTTGTTTGTAAATCCTTCTGTTTTATCTAAAACAGGCATGCCATTTCAAGCCGTCTTTTTAGCTACGATTATTGCTTCAATTGTTGGAACATTGGTTATGGGTTTATTTGCAAATGTTCCTTATGCACAAGCACCCGGCATGGGATTGAATGCTTTCTTTACATTTACAGTCGTATTTGGAATGGGCTATCGCTGGGAACAAGCATTGGCCATGGTATTTATTTGTGGGTTGCTCAATATTTTGATTACAGCGACTAAAATTCGAAAATTAATTATACAAGCCATACCTGAAAGTATGCAGCATGCTATTGGTGGAGGGATTGGGATATTTGTTGCTTATGCGGGAATTAAAAATGCCAAATTATTGGAATTTACCGTTCAGGCGAAACCATCTTCAAGTGGAATGGTAAATAGTGATAGTATTGTTCCCGCACTAGGAAATTTTAATAATCCGGCAATTATTTTGGCGATTATTGGACTAGTCTTAACAACCGTTTTAGTTATTTCAAATGTTCAGGGAGCAATTTTAATTGGTATTGTTGTGACAACAATTATCGCTATTCCCCTAGGCGTTGTCGATTTATCGCATATTGATTGGCAAGCAAATTCTTTAAATAGCTCTTTTCATGAATTAAAAACCACCTTTGGTGCAGCATTTGGTCCAAATGGTATGCAGTCTTTATTTAATAATGCTATCAAAATTCCTCAAGTTTTGATGACGATTATTGCATTTAGCTTATCTGATACGTTTGATACCATTGGAACATTTATTGGAACTAGTCGTCAAACAGGTATTTTTTCATCAAAAGATAAACAGGCGTTAGAAGATGGCGATAATTTCCCACCAAAAATGCACCGAGCTTTATTTTCAGATGCAATAGCAACAGTAATTGGTGCCATTTTTGGAACATCAAATGTAACGACCTATGTAGAAAGTGCAGCTGGTATTGGGGCAGGTGGACGAACAGGCTTAATATCAGTAGTGGTCGCTATTTTATTTGCTTTAAGCAGTTTATTTTCACCACTAATTGCTATTGTTCCACCTCAGGCAACTTCACCAGCCTTAATTTTAGTGGGTGTAATGATGCTTTCTGCATTTACGAATATTGAATGGACAAATCTAGAAGAAGCAGTACCAGCCTTTTTTGCATCCATTTTTATGGGATTATGTTATAGTATCTCTTATGGTATTGCCGCTGGTTTTATCTTCTATGCCATTGTCAAAATCGTAAAAAGAAAAGCAAAAGAAATTTCACCCATTTTATGGATTATCGATGCTTTATTTATACTGAACTTTATTGTTTTGGCAATCATATAATCAATAAATTGAGTAAATTTAAGTTTTTGGTTACTAAATATTATGAGTTAAATCAATATAATAGAGTACTGGGATGTTTCCTTGTACTCTATTATTTTAATGTCTACATAACAATAGCTTAAGATAAATGTATATAATTTGTTAATTAATCTTTTCATTTGAATTTATTTTAGATAGATGTATTTTTTAGTTAGCATAGATAAATACATATCAACTATAACAAAAATAATTTTTTAAATAAATTGGTTAATTTTATTACAGTTAGTGATTCATTCGTTAATAAAAAAGTTAAATTTATATTTGTGTAGATCGTTTATTGAATAGGTAATTATATAGTTATCTATTCAATTATGTTGTTAATATAAATTAGAAATAAGGAATAAAACTTTTTAACTGGTGTAATGAAAAGTTATATTTATCAAAAAATACAGGAAATAGATTAAAGATTATTGAATCACTCATTGGTCTCTAAAACATTCAAATATATCAATATACTCCTAATACTGTATGTTTATTCATTTAATTTTTATATTTGATAAATTGATCTATCATACATGTCAACCAGCTAGAATAAGGTGGCTAACAAAAAAATGATTACTTATTTAATTATGCTTTGTAAGAAGACTATTTTTAGAGTATAGTTATATAATGAAAAAGTCGTAGTGAGGTGCATAAATGAAGATTAATTGGAAAAGAAATTTAATTATTACTTGGATAGGCTGCTTTTTTACAGGAGCAAGTATGAATTTAGTGATGCCGTTTATCCCGGTTTATATTGAACAATTAGGTACATCAAAAAATCAGGTTGAGCTATTTTCAGGCCTAGCAATTTCAATAACTGCTTTTGCTTCAGCAATTGTTGCTCCTATTTGGGGAAATTTAGCAGATCGAAAAGGCAGAAAAATCATGATGATTCGTGCAGCATCTGGAATGACTATCACAATGGGCGCCTTGGCATTTGTTCCCAATGTCTATTGGTTATTGATTTTGCGCTTTTTCAATGGTGTATTAGCTGGGTATATTCCAAATGCAACAGCTATGATTGCATCACAAGCACCAAAGGAAAGAAGTGGTTGGGCGCTTGGAACACTTTCTACTGGAGCAATCGCTGGTACTTTAATTGGACCATCTATTGGTGGAGCATTAGCTCAGTGGTTTGGAATGAAGAATGTTTTTCTTATTACCGGAGGAATTTTATTAGTAACAGCTTTATTGACGATTTTATTTGTTCAAGAACAATTTCAACCAGTGGAAAAAGAAGATATCATTTCTACAAAAGAAATTTTTTCAAAAATGCAATATTTTTCAATACTTATTGGGTTGTTTTTAACGACTTTGATTTTACAAATGGATGTAAATAGTATAAATCCAATTTTAACATTATATATTCGTTCTTTAAGTCATGATCATTCAAATATTTTATTTATCAGTGGATTGATTGTATCATCAGCTGGAATTTCCGCTGTTATTTCTTCGCCAATTTTGGGAAGACTTGGAGATAAGATTGGAAACCAAAAAATTCTATTAGTCGGACTGTTGCTATCTATTATTTGTTATATACCAATGTCGTTTGCTCAATCACCACTTCAGCTTGGAATTTTACGTTTTCTCTTAGGGTTTGCAACTGGAGCGCTTATGCCTTCAATCAATACACTCATTAATAAAATAACACCTACAGAAGGAATAAGTAGGATATATAGTTATAATCAAATGTGTAGTAATTTTGGTCAAGTACTCGGGCCACTCGTAGGTTCAACCGTTGCACATAGCTTTGGTTATCGCATGGTATTTATTGTTACAGCTTGTTTTACCTTTAGCAATATCTGTCTTTCTCTGTTTAATTTTAGAAAAGTTTTAAACAAACGATTTTAATCGTTGAAAAAGAAAAAAACCCAGTTACAATATAAAAGAGTAACGGGTCTTTTTTTTAGATAGATGGCAAATCAGCTTTTTTCTTGGGTAAGGCAAAGTGTCCAATCAATATAATAATAATGCCTGCTGTTAAGGAAATAATTGTTGACCACATAAAATCATAGCTTTGTTTACTAAGTGCACCACCAATGTAACAGGCTACTTGTCCTAATATAAATGACCAAAAAAGAACAATAATATATCGCATATTAGCACCTCTTTTCTAGCTATTAAGTGTAGCACATTTTTTATAAATGTAAAGAATTGAGGCAGAAAAAATCACATTTATTTACTGATTATAAAGGAGAATATAATGTTTTTTCCACAATTACAAACAATTACTTCTTATTCATTGTTATCAAGTACTATTCGAATTCCTGAACTTGTTCAAAGAGCAAAAAAACTAAACTATCAAGCTTTAGCGATTACAGATAAAAATGTTCTTCATGGCTCTATTGAATTTTTTGAACAGTGTCAACAAGCAAAGATAAAACCAATTTTCGGATTAACACTTGAATACAATATACCTGCATTAAACCAAACGGCAGAAATTTTATTGTTTGCTAAAGATTACATAGGATATCAGAATTTAATGCAGCTTTCTAGTATAAAAATGACAGAGGAAGAATCTTTTCAATCTATAGAAAAAAATAAAGCTCTTTTTTCGAATTTGTTTGGCATTGTTCCGGTTGAAAATGGAGAGATCAAATTAATGCTTGATCAATTTAATGAGCAAAAGGCCGAACAATCTCTTCAATTATTAGTCAGTTTGTTTGAGCCAGCTTCTTTATTTATGGGTATTTCACTTAGTCATAATGTGAACACACACAGAGAACTTTTTGGTTTTTATCAACAACACAAATTGTCACTAGCGGCCATTCAAAAAGTAAGTTACTTGCATGCAGAAGATGCCTTTGCTCTTGAAACGCTAACTTGTATAAAGACAAATAAGCAGTTAGATCTTAAAAATTATCAATATCCAAAAAATGGGGATGACTATTTAAGAAAAGAAGATGTTGCAAGAGAAGAATTTCTTATCTTACAAGCTGAAGAAGCAATTCTAAATGCTGAAAAAATAGCTCGGACGTGTTCGGTAGAACTACCTTTACATCAACAATTATTGCCGCATTATCCAATTTCTACTGATAAAAATGCTAAAATGTTGCTTGAAGAAATTTGTTGGGAAAAAATTTCTCAGCGGATCGATCTGGTAACAGAAGAATATAAAGAGCGCTTAAAAAAAGAATTATCAATTATTCACCAGCTAAATTTTGATGATTACTTTTTAATTATTTGGGATGTTCTCTCTTTTGCACATAAAAGGGGAATTATTACAGGTGCTGGACGAGGCTCAGCCGCCGGCTCTCTCGTTGCCTATGTGCTTTCAATTACAGAGGTGGATCCAATCAAGTACCACTTGTTATTTGAACGTTTTTTAAATCCAGAAAGGTATTCAATGCCAGATATTGACATAGACCTTCCTGACAATCAACGTGAAGAAGTACTTCAATATATCAATAAAAAATATGGCCGTCACCATATGGTTCAAATTGCTACATTTGGTACAATGGCAGCCAAAATGGTATTAAAAGACGTTGCCCGTGTTTTTGGCTTTTCACCAAAGGAAGCAGCCTATTGGACAGCTGCCGTTCCAAATACTTTAAAAATGACATTAGACCGTGCTTATAAGGAATCTGAGAAATTAACGACACTGATACATAAAAATAAAATAAATCAACTATTATTTCAAACTGCTAAACAGCTAGAAGGATTGCCTAGACATGTTTCGACGCATGCAGCTGGAATCATTATTAGTGATCAAAACCTACTAAAATTGATCCCACTTCAAATGGGATCAAATGGAGTCTTACTGACACAATATACAATGACGGATGTGGAAAAAATTGGTTTATTAAAGATGGACTTCTTAGGTTTAAAAAATCTTTCAATTATAAGTAACATAATAACCATTATAAAACGTGTTTATCACAAAACAATTCAATTAAATCAAATTCCACTTGATGATAGAAAAACATTGAAACTTTTTCAAGAGGGAGAAACAAGTGGCATTTTTCAGTTTGAATCGGCTGGAATTCGGAATGTCCTTAAAAAAATACAACCATCAAGTATTGAAGAGATTGCAGCGATCAACGCCTTATATAGACCAGGACCCATGCAAAATATTGAATTATTTGTTCGACGAAAGAAAGGACAGGAACCTATTCATTATTTAGATCCATCATTAGAGCTAATTCTAAAAAATACTTACGGGATTATCGTTTATCAAGAACAAATTATCCAGATTGCTTCAACGATGGCTGGGTTTAGCTTAGGACAAGCAGATATTTTAAGACGAGCGATTAGTAAAAAGAAAAAAGAAATGCTTGATAAGGAACGTGAACACTTTGTTCAGGGATCTATCAGACAAGGATATACAAAGCAATTGGCAAATGATGTTTATAATTATATAGAACAATTTGCTAATTATGGCTTTAATCGTTCACATGCATTTGCTTATTCTTTTATTGGAGTTCAAATGGCATATTTAAAAGTACATTTTCCAGATGCGTTTTTTACAGCTCTATTGTACTCAGTCAGTCATAATCCAATTAAAATGAAAGAATATATTGGTGAGGCCAAAAAAAATAAGGTGAAGATTTTACCTCCTTCTATCAATAAAAGCTATGCAAATTTTTCTTTACAGAATCAAAAGGAAATCGTATTCGGATTAAATGCTATTAAAGGCATCCGAAGAGAGTTGATTCAAAATATAGTAGAAGAACGTCAAAAAAATGGTGTCTTCACTTCTTTTGATGAATTTTTATTTCGAATTGACAGGAAATGGTTAAAAGCAGAGGTATTGCGGCCATTAGTCGTCACAGGTGTTTTTGATGAAATAGCATCAAATAGAAAAAAAATAGCAAATGATTTGGCTGAAAGAATTCAGAGTGTCTTGTTCAGTGATGGCAATATAGAATTATTTCATACTTTAAAAATAAAAGAGGAAGAAATAGAAGACTATACGCTGGAAGAACGTTTAGAATTAGAAGAATCTTATTTAGGCATCTATCTATCTGGACATCCTACAGAACAATTTTCCCAACTCTATTTAAGAAAATCCATTCAATTTATTAATGATATTTTAGAAAACCAAAAAACGCAATTGCTTATTTATATAAAAGATGTAAGAAATATTCGAACAAAAAGAGGGGAGCAAATGGCTTTTATTGAAGGAAGTGATATGACAGGCGAAATCTCTCTCACACTCTTTCCAAAAATTTATAGGCAATTAAGACAAAATATTGAAAAAGGAAAAGTTTATTATATAGAAGGAAAAGTGGAAAGAAGTTCTTACAATCAAGAATTGCAAATCATTGTGAATAAATTAGAAGAAGCAGCAAAACTTGAAAAACAATTTGCTGCATTGACTACTTGTTTTCTGAAAATAACAAATGAACAAGATACAGAAGAAACCTTTAGGCAGATTCAAACAATTATTCAACAACATTCTGGTCAAATACCTATTATCATTTATTTTGAAGCTAATGGCCAGACGATTATGATGAATAAAGAAAATCAAATTGATGAATCTCCAGAAACAAAGAAAGCCCTCTTTTCATTACTCGGTGTAAATAATGTTATTTTTAAATGATTTTTTTAAACTTGATCTTAATTTTTTCATTTTTTTTCACAAATCAAGACATTTTCTTATTTTAATGGTAAAATATATTCCGTAGCAAATAACAAGTGAAAATAAATACAAACAAGTAATTATTTTCACAATTTAGTATACAATTTGAGGTGAAAAGACGATGAAACGCATTGGTATTTTAACCAGCGGTGGCGATGCACCAGGAATGAATGCTGCAATTCGGGCAGTTGTCCGAAAAGGAATCTATGACAAAATAGAAGTTTACGGAATCAATTATGGGTATGCAGGATTAGTTGCTGGTGATATTCGTCGTTTAGATGTTTCTGATGTTGGTGACAAGATTCAACGAGGAGGCACCTTTTTATACTCTGCTCGTTACCCAGAATTTGCAACTGAAGAAGGGCAATTAAAGGGAATTGAGCAATTAAAAAAATTTGGTATTGAAGGATTGGTCGTTGTAGGCGGTGATGGTTCCTATCAGGGAGCACTTGCTTTGACAAAACGCGGGTTTCCAGCAATTGGGATTCCAGGAACAATCGATAACGATATTCCAGGTACAGATTTTACAATTGGGTTTGATACAGCTATTAATACGGTTCTTGAATCGATTGATAGAATTCGCGATACTGCAACTTCTCATGTACGCACATTTGTTATTGAGGTGATGGGAAGGAATGCAGGAGACATTGCTTTATGGTCTGGTGTTGCTGGCGGTGCAGACGAAATTGTTATTCCTGAACATAACTTTGATATGGCTTCTGTAGCAAAACGTATTCAAGAAGGACGAGATCGTGGTAAGAAGCATTGTTTAATTATCCTAGCAGAAGGCGTAATGGGCGGACATGAATTTGCAGAAAAACTTTCTGACTTTGGTGATTTTCACACAAGAGTTTCCATTTTAGGTCATATGGTTCGTGGTGGTTCTCCAAGTGCTCGCGATCGTGTTCTAGCCAGCAAATTTGGCGCATATGCGGTTGAGCTTCTTGAACAAGGAAGAGGCGGTCTATGTGTTGGTGTTGTCGACAATAAGATGGTTTCATCAGACATTATTGATACACTTAAAAACAAGCACCATGATCCAGATATGTCCTTATATGGATTAAATCAGCAAATATCTTTTTAATCACTTAACTAGGATTACAATTTAACTTTTATAAATAAAAATAGAATCGGGGTATCTTAGTAATGAAAAAAACAAAAATTGTATGTACCATTGGACCAGCTAGTGAATCTGTAGACATGTTGGTGAATCTTATCAATGCGGGAATGAATGTTTGTCGTTTAAACTTTTCACATGGAGATTTCGAAGAACATGGAAATCGTATTAAAAATATCCGTGAAGCAATTAAAATTACTGGTAAACGTGTCGCGCTACTTTTAGATACTAAAGGACCAGAAATTCGTACGAACGATATGAAGGATGGAGCAATTACGCTTAAAACTGGCAATATCGTTCGCATTGCAATGAAAGAAGTTTTAGGAACAACAGAAAAATTCTCTGTTACCTATCCAGGATTAATTGAAGATGTTCATGTAGGTTCACATATTTTACTAGATGATGGCTTAATTGATTTAGAAGTAACAGATATTGACAAGCAAGCAAACGAAATTGTGACAGAAGTAAAAAACGAAGGCGTTCTGAAAAATAAAAAGGGTGTAAATGTACCTGGCGTCTCTGTAAAACTTCCTGGCATTACTGAAAAAGATTCTGCAGATATCCGTTTTGGTATTCAACAAGGCATTGACTTTATTGCTGCAAGTTTCGTTCGTCGTGCTCAAGATGTTTTAGAAATTACTAAAATTTTGGAAGAAGAAAATGCAACACATATTCAAATAATTCCAAAGATTGAAAATCAAGAAGGTATTGATAATATCGATGAAATTTTGAAAGTTTCTGATGGTTTAATGGTTGCTCGTGGCGATATGGGTGTCGAAATTCCAACAGAAAATGTACCAATTGTCCAAAAAGAATTAATCAAAAAATGTAACGCATTAGGAAAACCAGTTATTACAGCTACACAAATGTTGGATTCAATGCAAAGAAATCCACGTCCAACACGTGCTGAGGCGACTGATGTTGCTAATGCTATTTATGATGGGACAGATGCAGTAATGCTTTCTGGTGAAACTGCTGCTGGAGATTATCCATTAGAAGCGGTTCAAACAATGACAAAAATTGCTGAACGCACGGAAGAAGCGCTAATTGACCAAGACGCTTTTGTGTTAAAACTATATAGTAAAACAGATATGACAGAAGCTATCGGACAATCTGTTGGCCATACAGCACGTAATTTGGGCATACAAACAATTGTTGCTGCAACTGAATCTGGTCATACAGCACGTATGATTTCTAAGTATCGACCAAAAGCCTATATTGTAGCAATTACATTCTCTGAGCAAAAAGCAAGGAGCTTAGCCTTATCTTGGGGAGTTTATGCAACTGTGGCTGAAAAACCTGGTAATACAGATGAAATGTTTAACTTAGCTTCTAAGATTGCTGTAGAAGAAAATTATGCTTCTGAAGGAGATTTAATTATTATTACTGCCGGTGTTCCAGTTGGTGAAAAAGGAACAACAAATTTAATGAAGATTCAAATGATCGGTTCAAAATTAGTACAAGGACAAGGTATCGGTGAAGAAACAACAATTGCTAAAGCCGTTATAGCAAATACTGCTGAGGAAGCAACAACTAAAATGACAGATGGTTCTGTTTTAGTTGTTAAGACAACAGATAAAGATTATATGCCTGCAATTGATAAAGCTGCAGCATTAGTTGTTGAAGAGGGTGGATTAACTTCTCATGCGGCAGTCGTAGCTATTGCAAAAGATATTCCTGTCATTGTTGGAGCAAAAGATGCAGCAACCTTAATCAAGGATAATGAATTAATTACCATTGATCCAAGACGTGGTATTGTTTATAAGGGAGCAACAACTGCTATTTAATGAATTGAATTGTTTAATAGTTATTGATCCTTAACAGAAAAAGGTAGCATATTTTCATGTATGCTACCTTTTTATTCTAACAAATGTCTAAAAATCAATACTTTTATTTTGAAATAAAATACATCTATCAGAAAATACAATTGACAAAATATTTAATCCTTTGTATAATAATTCTTGTTGTTTAACTTAGGGGTGAGATATCTGTGAAATGGTCTTTATTAGAATTGGAAAAACATAGAGGACAACCACTTTGTTTTGAAGAAGTTTTGGACTTAAAACAATCATTAATGACACGTGATTCTTCTATTTTAGATGTCTGTCCAGCAAAGGTTTCTGGGATGTTAACTGTCAATCCAACAGAATATATTTTAAATTATACTGCTGAAGTGACTATTACGCTTCCTTCATCAAGATCGTTAAAACCAGTTGAATTACCAGTTACTCTAAATGTTAATGAAATTTTTATGACAGAGGAACAGTTTATTAAAGAAGAAGACCAAACTATTAAAGCAGAAGTTTTGAGTTTGGAAAAGTCAATGATTAACTTAAATGAATCTGTTGAGGATAATCTCTTACTCGCTATTCCTGTACAAGTTTTAACAAAGGAAGAAAAAGAAAAACAGGAAATGCCAAAAGGAGAAGACTGGGAAGTCATTTCAGAAGAACAATACTGGCAAAATAAGCAAGAAACAAATAAAGTAGATCCTCGTCTTAATAAGTTATCTGAATTTTTTAGTACATCTACTACAGATGAAGAGAACAAAAATTAAGATTAGAATATATCGTGTAAATTTTACACAGAATTTTACAAGGAGGTGGAATATAATGGCCGTACCAGCTAGAAGAACATCAAAAGCTAAAAAAGCTAAACGTCGTACACATTACAAATTAACAATTAATGGATTGAATGCATGTTCAAATTGTGGTGAATTGAAAAAAAGTCATCATGTATGCCCCTCATGTGGTTACTATGATGGTAAAAATGTAACTGCAAAAGAAGCATAGAAATCATTTTGTATGTTAAAATCCTTTAGGCTAACCATGGAGCCTAAAGGATTTTTTTATTTGTCAAATAGAAACAAATAGAAATTAACACAATTGTCAAACTATTTAGTTTCCATCTACTTAATTCTACGTTATAATGAAATAGATTGTGTAAATTTTAATAAATTTTTGGTTGAATCTACTAGGAGGATATAAAAATGACAAAACAGCAATTTGGTGTAATTGGCATGGCCGTCATGGGAAAAAATCTAGCATTAAATATTGAAAGTCGAGGCTATTCTGTAGCCCTTTATAATCGAACAAGTGCAAAAACAACAAGAGTTGTTGAAGAACATCCTGGTAAAAACTTTAAGGCAACTTATACCATTCAAGAATTCACAGAAACAATTGAACGTCCACGTCGTATTTTATTGATGGTTCAAGCAGGAAAAGCAACAGATGAAACAATTCAAGCCTTACTTCCTTATTTGGATAAGGGAGATATTTTAATCGATGGTGGAAATACTTTCTTTAAAGATACCATGCGTCGTAATGAAGAATTGGCGAACTCAGGCATTAATTTTATTGGAACAGGAATTTCTGGTGGTGAAAAGGGTGCTCTGAAAGGACCTTCCATTATGCCGGGCGGACAAAAAGATGCCTATGAATTGGTTGCTCCTATTTTAGAAAAAATAGCTGCAAAGGCAGAAGATGGACAACCATGTGTTACATATATTGGTCCAAATGGTGCTGGTCATTATGTAAAAATGGTACATAATGGCATTGAATATGGAGATATGCAATTGATTGCAGAGGCCTATGATTTAATGAAACATCTATTGGGCTTAACTGTTGATGAGATGGCTGAGATTTTCAGCAAATGGAATGAAGGCGAGTTGAATAGTTATTTAATTGAGATTACTGCAGATATTTTGACACGTAAAGATGATCTAGGTAGCGGTGCACCAATTGTCGATGAAATTTTAGATGCAGCTGGTAATAAAGGAACCGGAAAATGGACAAGTCAAAGTGCTTTAGATTTAGGTGTACCGTTATCTTTAATTACAGAATCTGTTTTTGCGCGCTTCATTTCTGCCTACAAAGAGGAACGTGTTAAAGCAAGTAAATTATTGTTAAATACTTCTCAATTCACTTATCAAGGAAATAAAGAAGAGTTAATTGAAAAGATTCGTCAAGCGTTATATTTCTGTAAGATTATGAGTTATGCTCAAGGTTTTTCTCAATTAAAAGCCGCTTCTGATGAATATAATTGGCAATTACCATTTGGTGATATTGCAAAAATTTGGCGTGCGGGTTGTATTATTCGTGCACAATTTTTACAAAAAATTACTGGAGCTTATGATAAAAATCCAAAAATTGATAATCTATTGCTCGATGACTATTTTCTATCTATTACACAAAAATATCAAGCAGCTTTACGTGATGTTGTGTCTATTGCTGTTCAAGCAGGCATACCTACTCCAACTTTTTCTTCAGCGATTGCTTACTATGATTCTTATCGTTCAGAACGATTACCTGCTAATTTAATTCAGGCACAAAGAGATTATTTTGGTGCACATACGTATGAACGGATAGACAGAGAAGGTATCTATCATTATAGTTGGTACCATGAAGAATAAAATAGCAGATTTTTAATAACCATAGGGAAAATAGGTTGAAAATTGAATTTTAATCTATGGTTAAATTGATTGATTGAAAGGAAGGAACAACAAAACTAATGAGTAATATTCTAATTATTGAGGATGAAAAAAATTTAGCTCGCTTTGTTGAATTAGAATTGGAACACGAAGGATATACTGCTGAAGTTCATTATAACGGACGTACAGGGCTAGAAGCAGCTTTGAATAATAACTGGAATGCGATTCTTCTAGATTTAATGTTACCAGAGTTGAATGGACTGGAAGTCTGTCGTCGAATTCGCCAAGTAAAAAATACACCGATTATTATGATGACAGCAAGAGATTCGGTTATCGATCGTGTTTCTGGACTGGATCATGGAGCAGATGACTATATTGTAAAACCCTTTGCTATTGAAGAGTTACTGGCACGTCTTAGAGCTTTATTACGTCGAATTGATATTGAAGGCAATAAGAATATTACCAAACAAACGACAATCACTTACCGTGATTTAACAATTGAAAAAGAAAATCGAATTGTTCGTAGGGAATCTGAAATAATTGAATTAACAAAACGTGAATATGAATTATTACTAGCATTAATGAAAAATGTCAACGTTGTTTTAGCACGTGATGTTTTGTTAAATAAAGTATGGGGATATGAAACAGAGGTCGAAACAAATGTTGTTGATGTTTATATCCGTTATTTAAGAAATAAAATTGATCTTCCTAGAGAAGAAAGTTATATTCAAACAGTGCGTGGAACAGGTTATGTGATGCGCTCTTGAGTGCTAATCAATTAAGAAAAAAAATAAAAAAAGAACTACAAGGCTCATCTTTGGCAATCAAGTGGGCACTTGCAAGTTCTTTCTTTATATTCATTGTTTTTACCTCTTTTGCCTTTATTACATATAAAACTTCTGTAAACTTAATAGTAAAAAAAGAACGCACAAATTTAGAATATATTATTAAGGGAGTTACCGATCGTTTATCTAATATAACGGAAGATTTAACCGTCACAACAACAATGAACCAACTAAAAACACCGATGTCTACGATAAATGATCTAGATAATAAGAAAATTGAAATAGAAGGTTCACTTGATGAATTAGATAGTTTTATTGCAGAACTAGGCGCAAAGCCTTTATTCCTAACCATCTATAGTAACGAAAAAAAACTTTTATTTAAAACTCAACCCGGCTATACGACATTGTTAAACACTAAAAATACAAAACCAAAAATCCAAACGATTGACCAAAAAACAGGATTTTTGATTACTCATCCAATTTATTCTAAAAATAAAAATAAGCGAATTGGTTATGTTCAAGCTTTCTATGAACTATCTTCTTTTTACGATATGAGAAGTCGTTTATTAGTTACCTTGCTGATATTGGAAGTTATTTCATTGATACTAAGTAGTATTCTAGGATTTATCTTACCTTTCTATTTTTTGAAACCATTAAAATTATTAAAAAATACAATGGATACTATTAGAAAAGATCCTCAATCGGATGTTCATGTACCAAAATTACAATCAAATGATGAACTCTCAGATTTGGCAGAAATCTTTAATGAAATGTTGGATAGAATGCGTCGTTATATTGAACAACAAGAGCAGTTTGTAGAAGATGTTTCGCATGAGTTGAGAACGCCAGTTGCTATTATTGAAGGACACTTAAGTCTATTGAATCGTTGGGGAAAAGAAGATCCAAAAATATTAGATGAATCACTAACAGCTAGTCTACAAGAGATTACACGAATGAAAAGTCTGGTTCAGGAAATGCTAGATCTATCTCGAGTTGAACAGGTAGATATTCAATATGCTTCTAATACTATAAATGCTAAACAAGTCATCTATCAAGTTTTTAATAACTTTAAATTAATTTATCCGGAATTTACGATTACATTAGATGATGATCTAGCAGAAGAAGTTATGCTAAATATTTATAGAAACCATTTAGAGCAGTTATTAATTGTTCTTTTGGACAATGCTGTAAAATACTCTACTACCCGCAAAGAAGTCCATATTTCTATCTCAAGAACTAGAGATAACTTTGAAGTCGCTATTCAGGACTTTGGTGAAGGCATACCGAAAGTAGATCTGGAAAAAATATTTAATCGATTTTATCGAGTAGATAAAGCAAGAGCAAGAAATAAGGGAGGAAATGGCCTAGGCTTATCAATTGCAAAAAAAATAGTAGAAAACTATAAAGGTAGAATTGAAGTAGAGAGCGTAATAAATCAAGGAACGGTTTTTCATATCTTTATTCCAATTTTTATAAAAGAAGAGAACAATGATGAATCCAAAAAAAATCAATGAGAAATTTATTATGAATTATGCAGTCTTTCCTATAAAAATAGGATTAAATTGAAATAAAATGAATAAATAACAAAAAAATTAACAAAAAACTGATTAAAAAGTAAAATTTTAGTCAGTTTTTTATTGCAATTTTATCAAATAGTTGGTATATTATTATCTGTTCTAAGAAATCTTAATAAAAAACAATTTGAACAAAAAAATTAAGAAAATAAAAAAGTTTTCTTGACGAATGAGTAATAAATATGATAATATGACAAAGTCGTCAATATGACAAATCTTACAAAAAGTTAAAGTTAAAAAAACAACGAAAAAAGTTGTTGACAAATAACAAGAAAGCTGGTAAGATGATGAAGTTGCTGTCAAACAAGACGGTAAGCGAGGTTGAAAAAACTTTTAAAAAAGAGTTGACAACCGAGCGAAAACGTGATAAGATATAAGAGTTGCTGTAAGGTAATGGTAGACCTTTGAAAACTGAACAAAGCAAACGAACCAATGTGTAAGGGCCTCTTATGAGAAATAAGAGACAAAACAACAAGCAAAGCGAAAGCTAGCAAACAAATGAGCAAGAAAGCCGAAAGGCAAAGGATAATACGAGAGTTTGATCCTGGCTCAGGACGAACGCTGGCGGCGTGCCTAATACATGCAAGTCGAACGCTTCTTCTGATTAAGCTTGCTTAAGAGGAAAGAAGAGTGGCGGACGGGTGAGTAACACGTGGGCAACCTGCCCATCAGAAGGGGATAACATTTGGAAACAGGTGCTAATACCGTATAAGACTTTTTTTCGCATGAAGAGGAGTTAAAAGGCGCTTTCGGGTGTCACTGATGGATGGGCCCGCGGTGCATTAGCTAGTTGGTGGGGTAAAGGCTCACCAAGGCAACGATGCATAGCCGACCTGAGAGGGTGATCGGCCACACTGGGACTGAGACACGGCCCAGACTCCTACGGGAGGCAGCAGTAGGGAATCTTCGGCAATGGACGAAAGTCTGACCGAGCAACGCCGCGTGAGTGAAGAAGGTTTTCGGATCGTAAAACTCTGTTGTTAGAGAAGAATAGGGGAAAGAGTAACTGTTTTCCTCGTGACGGTATCTAACCAGAAAGCCACGGCTAACTACGTGCCAGCAGCCGCGGTAATACGTAGGTGGCAAGCGTTGTCCGGATTTATTGGGCGTAAAGCGAGCGCAGGCGGTTTTTTAAGTCTGATGTGAAAGCCCCCGGCTCAACCGGGGAGGGTCATTGGAAACTGGAAGACTTGAGTGCAGAAGAGGAGAGTGGAATTCCATGTGTAGCGGTGAAATGCGTAGATATATGGAGGAACACCAGTGGCGAAGGCGGCTCTCTGGTCTGTAACTGACGCTGAGGCTCGAAAGCGTGGGGAGCAAACAGGATTAGATACCCTGGTAGTCCACGCCGTAAACGATGAGTGCTAAGTGTTGGAGGGTTTCCGCCCTTCAGTGCTGCAGCAAACGCATTAAGCACTCCGCCTGGGGAGTACGACCGCAAGGTTGAAACTCAAAGGAATTGACGGGGGCCCGCACAAGCGGTGGAGCATGTGGTTTAATTCGAAGCAACGCGAAGAACCTTACCAGGTCTTGACATCCTTTGAACGCCTTAGAGATAAGGTTTCTCCTTCGGGAGCAAAGAGACAGGTGGTGCATGGCTGTCGTCAGCTCGTGTCGTGAGATGTTGGGTTAAGTCCCGCAACGAGCGCAACCCTTATTGTTAATTGCCATCATTTAGTTGGGCACTCTAGCGAGACTGCCGGTGACAAACCGGAGGAAGGTGGGGATGACGTCAAGTCAGCATGCCCCTTATGACCTGGGCTACACACGTGCTACAATGGGAAGTACAGAGAGACGCAAGACCGCGAGGTTAAGCAAATCTCATAAAGCTTCTCTCAGTTCGGATTGTAGGCTGCAACTCGCCTACATGAAGCCGGAATCGCTAGTAATCGCGGATCAGCACGCCGCGGTGAATACGTTCCCGGGCCTTGTACACACCGCCCGTCACACCACGAGAGTTTGTAACACCCGAAGTCGGTGAGGTAACCTTAGGGAGCCAGCCGCCTAAGGTGGGACAGATGATTGGGGTGAAGTCGTAACAAGGTAGCCGTATCGGAAGGTGCGGCTGGATCACCTCCTTTCTAAGGACGAATAACGGAAACACAGAGGTCAGTTTGCTTTGTTTAGTTTTGAGAAGTTTACTATGTGGTATGTGGGGCCTTAGCTCAGATGGGAGAGCGCCTGCTTTGCACGCAGGAGGTCAGCGGTTCGATCCCGCTAGGCTCCATAGATGATTGAAAGAGATCATCGGTTGTTCATTGAAAACTGGATATTGAAGAAACAATCAAAAACCGAGACACCGCGTTGAGCACAGGAATGTGCTGAATGAAAAAGGGAAGGACGCTTCTATCGCTAGAAGAGGTCACCCAAGACCGAAAGGTCAAAGAGGTTAAGTGAACAAGGGCGCACGGTGGATGCCTTGGCACTAGGAGCCGATGAAGGACGGGACAAACACCGATATGCTTCGGGGAGCTGTAAGTAAGCAATGAGCCGGAGATTTCCGAATGGGGGAACCCAACATCTGTTATAGGATGTTACGAATAGTGGAATACATAAGCTATTCGAGGAAGACGCAGAGAACTGAAACATCTAAGTACCTGCAGGAAGAGAAAGAAAAATCGATTCCCTGAGTAGCGGCGAGCGAAACGGGAAGAGCCCAAACCAACGAGCATGCTTGTTGGGGTTGTAGGACTCCAGAACGGGAGCAGAAACGACTAATCGAAGGATGTGGAAACATCCACCAAAGAGGGTGAAAGTCCCGTAGGTGAAAGTCGTTTCTCCCCAAGGAGGATCCTGAGTACGGCGGAACACGAGAAATTCCGTCGGAATCCGGGAGGACCATCTCCCAAGGCTAAATACTCCCT